>USHO01000043.1 GCA_900554485.1 uncultured Eubacteriales bacterium | reverse complement strand
ATACGGCGCGGCGACCACCGCAAGAGCGGCGGCAAACGCGCAAACTGTTCTTATGATTTTTTTCATCTCTTTTCCCTTTTACGCCTGATACCCGGCATTTTTAAGCCATGTCGACCAGTTGTTGTCGACGTCGTTTCTGAAATCGTTCCAGAGCGTAGCCGCATTTTTCGCATTGCTGCCCGAACTCATCCCGAGCACTACGTTGAGCGTGCCGTACACTTTCATCACGTTACTCGTAAACATCTTGCTGCGGGCGTTACCGTCGGTTACATAAGTATAATCCGACGCATCGGCGTAGAGTTGTTTTTCGTAATCCGTCCAGCCCGTATAGTCGATTTTGCTTGCGTCTGTTATAAAAGCGTTCGTAGCGGTGTGCGTCGCCTGCGTGAATTTCGCAAGTCCCTCGTCGGAATAGTAATACTGAATAAACTTCTTGACGCCCTCGCCCGCGTTGGTATATTTGTTTACGATAAGCGAGTGTTCGCTGCCGTTATGATAAATGAGTTTACGGGCGGCGTAAATTCTGTCCCAGTCTTCCTGCGTGACTTCGTAATCGTCGCCTTCGAGAGCGACCGCCGCGCCGTCGTCGATAACGGCGTCAACAGCCGTAACGACCGCCGCCAACTCGGTATCGTCTTCTATCGACGGGCATTTATCCTTTATCGCGCTGATGACCGGCGTGCGCATCATCCTGAAATTTTTGTTCTTGCTGCCGCTGCCCTGCGCCTCGTTGTACATCCAAGTGCCGTTTACCATCATCGCGGCGTTACCCTGAATGAATTTGGTCTGAGCGGTATCCTTGTTCATCGAATTTGAGCCGTAAAGCAGATAATCGTAGCCGAATATCTGGGTCATGACTTCGAGAGCCTGTCTCTTGCCGTCGGTTTCGCTTAAATATACCTCTTTCGAGGGCGAATTTCCGTCGGCGTCTTTAAGTTGCAGCCAGTTGTCGAGATAATAGTCGAGCCCCGCATACTGCGCCATCCACGCCTTTACGAGGTACACATAATATCCCCCGTCGGAAAACGTTACGAAAGGAGTAAACGAGTTAAGGTTGTACCTTTTGTCGTCTTTGAGTTTAAGCGTAAGATTGCGGAGTTGGTCTGTGGTCTTAGGCACTTTGTAGTCGGTACCGTCTATAATGTCGGCGTTGTACATAATGCCGGCAATCGAACCCGCCCAACCGAGCGTATCGAGAGAACCGTCGGGATTTTTAAGCGAGCGATAGAGCGATGCGTCGTATTTTTCGGCTATCGATTTATCCTCGCCGTCTATTTTACCCGTCGCGATTTCGCTTAAATCCATAAACATATCGCGGTAGTTGGCAAGAGCCTCCGTCGAACTGAAATATATGTCCGTAGTGTCGTTTTTGCCGAGTTTAAGCGAATTGACAAGCGTCGTAACGTTTCTTTCGGCGTTCTTATACGCGTGATAATCGGGGTATTTCGAGTTGAAACCCTCGATTATATCGTCCATGAACTGTTCGCCGAAACCCGCAATCCAGAATGATATTTCGATGTCGTTTTCGCTGTTTGCGGACGGTTTTTTGTTTCCGCAACCGGTAAACGCGGATACGGACAACCCGGCGGCGAGAACCGCCGCGATCGCTTTGATCGATTTTTTCATAGTATGCTCCTTATTCTTTTATGCCGCCGAGCGATATGTTGCTCATGAGCACGTTATTGAAAAATATAAATATCAGCAAAGGCGGTATACATGTGACGAAATACGCCATATAGAGTATATCGAACCTCGCCATATTCGTCGCCTCGGTCTGAAACAGATATATACCCGCCGAAAGAGTAGGCAGTTTGTTGAGGTAAAGTACCGCCGAAGAATAGTTGTTCCATTCCGCCATCCATATAAGCAGGAATATCGCGCCGAACATCGGCAAAGCCTGCGGCAACATTATTCTGAAAAATATCGTATAGTCGCCCGCACCGTCAATCTGCGCCGCCTCGGCGTAAGTGTTGCTTACGTTCTGAAAGAACGCATGGAAGTACATATAGTTGACGCCTATACCCGACAGACAGGTAAGTATCTGTAAACGACTGTTCAGAAGACCCAGATCGTGCAGAAGTACATACATACTGCCGCCGTTGCCGTATATCGGCAATATCATCGTTATAAGCGACGCGATGAAATACGCGCCCGCGCCGGGGAATTTATATTTGCATGTGACGTATGCCAGCGCAGCGGTACACATAGCGGATAAAAACGCGCCCAGCACCGAAAAGTATACGCTGTTGCCGAGCATTCCCCAGAATCCCGTGTCGGCGACGCTCATAAGCCGCATCATCTCGCCGAAATGTTCAAAATGCCACGTCGTCGGCAACTTAAAAGAGTTTGCGACTATCTCGTCGTGGGTTTTCAGCCCCGACATAAAGCACCACCACAGACAGTAGATATACGACAGCGCGAAAAGGGTGAACAATACGAAAATTATGCAGTACAGAATGCGTTCCGAAACGCTCCTTTTCTGTATGCCGAGGAAGTTTTTGTTGACTTGCATCAATATTCCACCCCCTGAAACGCTTTACCCGTAATCTTTCTGAGCGTAAGCGACACCGCGCACGAAATCACGGTTAAGAACATACCAAGCGCGGACATATAGTTGAACGCGTTCGATGAATTGTTTATCGAAACGCCGTAAACCTGCATATACATCCAGTTTGCGATCGTCTGCGTACCCGCCTGCCCCATAGTGAGCAGAAAGACCTGTCCGCTCGCGCCGAAAATACCCGCGATAGACAGAATGAACATAAGCGCGAAAGTCGGCCATACTATCGGTATTATTATTCTGAAAGCCTCCTGCACCCAGTTGACGCCGTCGAGTCTTGCGGATTCGATAACGCCTTCGGGTATACGCGCGAAAGTTCCGCCCCAGATAATCAGGTTCCCCGGGAAGGTCAGCCATACCATGTTGATAAGTACCGCGGTGTTGGCGAATTTTTCGTCCGAGAAAACGTCCGGCACATAATTTAATCCGAACATCTTCTGTAATGTTACGCCGAAATTATAACTGCCTAAAAGGTCTTTGTAAACCGCGCACATTACGACCGCGGAAATTATGCTTGGCAGATAGAATATAACGCGAAACGCCTTATACAGGAATATTTTCTTATATAAGAAGTAAGAGACGAACACCCCGACGAAGAACATAATCATGTTCACGCCGAAAGTTTTGAAGGTATTCAGAAACGCCTCGCCCATCTCTTTATCGGGCGGAAACAGTCTTTGAAAAACCGTTTTTATGTTGTCTAGCGTCCAACTGACCGTTCCGTCGGCGGCGTTGTACTGAAACGCCATCGCGAACGAATTCAGATTGACGTAGACGTAAAATACGAGAAAGGTTATCGTGGGCAGTATAGTGAACGACACTATAAAACCCGTCCTTTTCGCTTTTGTCGCAAAATCGCCCTTCATTGCCTCTTTCCTTTTTTCTTTAACGTAAACGCCGCGATTGCAGTCATCGGCAAAATCGCAATACCGGCGATTGCATTCGACCCGCAACCGCTCTTTTCTTCCGCAGGATCTTTATGCTCTTCGTCCGATCTGAAATCGGCGTAAAGAGTAATCGACGAAGTCGTAGTCTTTCCGAAAACGAACGTCTCGTTTTTGCCCGTCTTCCAACCGACGAAAGTATATCCGTCTTTAGTCGGTGCAAGCCCCGGATCGGTCAGAATATAATCGCCGGAATCAACCGTAACCGTTTTGACGCTCTTTCCGTCGACGACGAAATCGACTTTATAACTCAACAGTTTCTTATAAGCCGTTCCGCCGATTGTCAGATTTCCGAAGTCGAATTCCCCTTCCGCGGAAGTCTCGCCGTCGGTTATGGTCGCGATGCCTATATCGAATGCCTTAACCGACACTTCGCTTTTTACGCCGCCGCCGAAACGATAATTCGTTTCGCCGAAAATATATCCGACGTCGCTTGCGGAATCGTAATAAGTTCCGTAATATCTGTCGTCGTTCACGGCGGTATACGCAACGAGGGTTATTTCTTCGTCGGGCATGACGAAAGTGTATTCGCCGTCGGCACCCGCAGTAAATTTAACGTCCGCGCGCTTGCCGTCTTTATCCAGCGCGGCAGGCATCGACTCTCCATCCGCCCCGAATAATTTTATCGTAACGGTCTTGCCGGCGTAGGCATAATATTTTTCTTCGAGAACCTTGTCGAAAGCCGCCGCCCTCGCGCTGAGTTCTATGCCTAAATCATAACCGTCGGCATCGGTAATCGAAAAGTCTTCGAGCGTAACGTCAAAAGTTTTATTTGTATTGGTCGCATCCCAACAGATTTTCGTCGCATTGTTGTTATCGGCGGTTTCGGCAGTTGCCGACGAAACGAATTTAGCCATATTCGCGGCTTGATCTTCTCCGTCGACGACGACCGAAAACGCATGCGAAGTCACGTCGTACGAAATATCCGTCCGCGCGCCCTCTTTATATATCGTCACGTCGCCCTTGCCCGGATTACCCGCGCCGAAAACGTACCAGTAAACGTCACCGACGTAAGCATAGGCTATGTCTTTTGACTTACCCCTTACCAGTCCGTAAAAATCCGTACCGGAAAGCCCGGACGAGACCGACGTTGCGGTAAACCCGAGGTTGATATTGCCGTTCGTATCGCGTTTATTGTACAGATACGATTCGGTATGCTTATAGCGAACCGTTTCGGTTACGGAATCGTCCATTCTGAGCGAAAACGCTCCGGGGTTTATCGCGAATTTCGCGTCGGCAGCCATATCGGCGGCTTTCGCGGCAAATGTGAAGTTGTTTCCGCTTAAAGCGGCGGTTGCCGCAACGGCGGCAACCGCGCCGCATAATACGGTTTTAATTTTTTTGTTCATAATAATGTGTTTTATTGTTTTACGAAATTATCGGCGTACGGATTCCGCCTTTGCCGACGCAATGCGGCAACGACGGAATCCGACGCAGAAACTCATACCCCTTTAATAGGCAGTTCGTTGTCTTCGTACGGCAGGTTGCCGGACTGAGTTATAATGTCGAAGACCGCAAGATTTATTATCGCAACGGGTTTCAGATATTCTTTCTTCATTTTTATCACCTCTTATTGATTAAGCCGCAAAATATGCGTTTGCCGCAACGTTGAGTTCGTAAAGAGTCTTTACGAGATTGCCGAGCGAAACACTCGTATCTTTGTCTTCGAGCGTCGCTTTGACGTAACTCAGAGCACCGTATCTGACGGTCTTGCCGCCGAGCGTGAAATCGTACAATTCGTCGATGTCTTTCATCACGATATTTTTAAGCCTTAAAACATAGCAGTTTTCCACACCCGTCACCGCCTCCGGAGTAACCTCGGAATTCCCGACCTTGAAAGTCTTACCGGTTAAATCGGCGCAGGTAAAGTAAAGTTTGATTTCGGTAGTATCTTCGAGTACAAGCGTTGCGCCTTCTACGGTTATATCGTCATCGGTTCCGCTCACCGTCGCCGTGAATGCATCCGCCGCCGGATACGACCCGACGGGAACTCTGAACTCGTCGACGAGTACGGTTATAACCGGATTTTCGTTATCGGTTTTCGGCGCAAGCGATTTTACGAAATTGCCGTCCACGTCGTGATCGCCGAAACGGAACAGCATATCGCTCGAATCCTGCTTTGCGAACTCTTTTGAGACTTTACCGCCGGGATAAACCAAAGTAAGCACTACGGTATTTTCGTCGCCCGTCTTCAACGCGGCTGTAAACGTAATTTCGCCGTAAGTTCTGAAAGTATTATCGGGTATGGTATCGAAATACGAATTCGATCTGTCCCAGTTCCTCGCATCGGACTGCATATTACAGATTCTTACCTGAATATCGCCCGAAGTATGATAAAAGTAAAACCCGTAACTGCCTATACCGAAAGCCGTACGACTGTAATGTCCGTCGGTATTTTTGTCCGATCTTTCTTTATACGCGAATTTAACCGTATCGCCGTAACCGAGGGCGGTTCCGCTTACCTCTTTTACGCCGTGTTTCATTTCGTATTCTTTGCGCGCGCCTATTTTTTCCACGATGTCGGATATATCGTAAATCGTCGCATCCGCGGCTTTTACGCCGATCGGAGCAAAAGCGGCAAAGATAAAAATCAGCGAAAGCAAACAGGCGGATATAAATGTTTTCCTTATAGTTTTCATCTCCGCATTACCCCAGCAAAATATTCCGTATCGAAGTTATATCGCTTTCTTCGACGCCGGCGCCGAGCAGAAACCCGACCGCTTTGTCTTTGAAAGTCCCGCCGTTCTGCCCTTCTATGAAATTGCAGAGTTTGGTTATCGCCGACAGTTGAATATATTGGTTGTTACACGCGATTTCGGATAGCCATGAAAGTTCGTATTCCTTTATTATATCGCTCTTTTCGACACCGCATACAGCCAACAGCATTGCCGCGAGAGTTCCCGTTCTGTCTCTGCCCAGCGAGCAGTGGAAAATCATAGGGTAATTATCGGGATCCGCGCAGGCTTTGATTTCGTTCACAAACGCCTGCACGAAAGCATCGTCTCCGTCAAGCCCCGTATTGTTTCCGTTGCCGTCGGTCTCGTCGACGTACCACGGAGCGTTGAAATTAAGTCTTTTGACGCCGTCGCCGAGCGGTGATACCGCGGAAGACATTCCCCTTAAATCGACGTCCGTCTTTATTCCGAGCCGTTTAGCCTCGATTTTACCGTTTTCGGTGACGTTTTCGAGTTGCGCCGAACGATAAATCGTACCGTATTTTATCTTTTTACCGTCGGAAGTCGTCCAGCCGCCGAGGTCGCGGACGTTAGAAACGCCTTCGATC
This sequence comes from uncultured Eubacteriales bacterium, assembly GCA_900554485.1. GTDB lineage: Bacteria > Bacillota > Clostridia > Christensenellales > Borkfalkiaceae > UBA10281. Next base: position 1,824 of record USHO01000043.1, on the reverse strand, counting down.
GTAACCGCACGCACATAGGCGCGGGTTCTGAAAGTATAAACCCTCGAGAACGCCTGTTCTCCCGCCGCGTCGGTACGTTTTACTTTCCAATAATAATCAGCGTCGGGCAGAAGATTATAAATCGAGATTTCGGGCTTTACGGTTGTGTAAATGTCGGCGGAAGAAAAATTCGCTTTCGTATCGACGTAAACGCTGTAATACCTGCCGTCGGAACACTCCCATTTAAGGTCGACGCCGTTCATCGCGAGTATATCCCCGCGACCGTAAAAATTCATACCGTAGTTAGGTGTATAATTTTTGAAATAATCGGCTACATACTCGTTATCGGTTTTAACCGTCGATTTTTGCAACGGCGATACGACGGTTATTATGTCGGGGTTTTCGCCCGTGGCGGACACCCCGCCTCTTTTGTTTGTCATACCTGTTCCGACACCTGCGACCAGCGCAAACACCGACGCTGCCAATACATAAGATAATTTTTTCATTTTTCCCTTATAAAGACCTTTCACGGCGAAGCCGTGAAAGGGGGTACCCCCTGAAATTTCGCAGAATACCCCTCATTCGCTGATTATATTATAACACGTTTTCTCTCCGAAATAAATACCTCAATTTGTTTGTTTTTTGCTCTATATTTGTTTTTTTAGTTATTTTTGCGTTAAGACCGCATTTGTGGACTCAGAGTCGAGCGTAATGTTTCCGCCGGAAAAATCGAACGCCGGAACGGTATTTTCGGGTTCTTCGGTTTTTGTATCTTTACCGAGCATTATCGCTCTGATATTATAAATCTGAGTTTCGGTAACGCCCGCCGAAAGGAGATATTTTTCGGTCTTTTCGGCAAGAGTTTCGCCGCTATACGCCTTAATCGCCGCGACAAGTTCGGCAAATCTGTATGCGGGTTCGCCGCCCTTGGAATTGCGTTCGCCGTAAATCGAAAACGAAGTATATTCGTAATCTTTAACGAGGTCGGTTTCCGAAACGCCGAGCAGGGCGTTAAGAAGAAAACTTACCGTTCCCGTTCTGTCGGCTCCGCCGGTGCAATGCAGGTATACGGGATACCTGTTTTCGTCGGACAGCGCCGCGAAAATCTTTCTGTACGTTTCTTTGTTCGCAATACCCGTGTCATAGCCGTCGGCGTTGTAATATTCGAGCGTCGCGCCCGTAAGCGGGCTTGTCGTCAGACCGTTGTTCTGCGCGGCGTTGCGCAAATCGAAATCGGTCTTGATTTTAAGCGTGTCTTTCATATACGCTTTGCCCGCATCGGTCAGTCCTACGTTCGGGTAATAACTTTCGGGCGAAAGCGCGCCGCCGCGGTAAATTATACCCTGAACCGTTCTCCCCTCGGGCGTAACGTATCCGCCCAGATCGCGCACGTTGTGAATCCCGTCGATTTTCATCACCCGCGGTCCGAGATCCCTCACGCCGAACGAAATCGGGTCGGAAGTTTTCTCTTCGCCGTCGGCCACTATGACGACTCTGAGATAATAGGTCGTCGCTTTTTTAAGGTTATACAACACGCATTCGTTGTCTCCGACGGCAACGTCTTCAAAAACCGAATCGGCGAAGTCTTCGCTTTCGGAATATTCGACCTTGCACGACGAAACCCCGTCGTATGTATTGCGCCAGCGTACCGTATACCCTTTTATACCGTCGTCGGTTATGCCGCCGCAATAATCGGCGACGTCGGCGTCCTCCGCGGTGAGATACCCGGTAACGGCAGACGTAAACTGCGTAACTCTGTCCGACGACGGGAATACCCTCAGCACGGGCGCGTCTTTTTCTTCGTAATCGTCGCAACCGTCGCGTCTGCAATAACGCCTGAGTTTG
>USHO01000042.1 GCA_900554485.1 uncultured Eubacteriales bacterium | reverse complement strand
CCCTTTTCAGAACGAAAGCGAAGCGTTTTTAATTGGTCGGGGTGAAGAGACTCGAACTCCCGACCCCAAGGTCCCAAACCTCGTGCGCTACCAACTGCGCTACACCCCGTCAACGAATTACAACGCTCGTATATAATATCATATGAGTTTTACTTTGTCAAGGTTTTTTACAAGTTTTTTCAAAGTTTTTTGAAAGATTTTTTGTCTCTCCGTTTTCGGCGTCGAGTTCCCGTTTTATCCCCTCTACCGTCGGCGAAACGATCGTTACGATATTATCCGCTTTTTTATTCTCATGCGCAAAGAGCGCGAGTTGTATTACAGGCAAAATCGTCGCGACGGAATACAGCGCGGCAAGCGCGATAAAATACGGCTCGAACGACCCGAATTTTCCGATTATCCGAAGCGACATCGCAATCAACGCCGCCACGCCCGACAAAACGGCAAAGAAAATCGTTCCGCTTTTATTCCTGCCGAAGTTTTCGTCGTCGCCCGTCGACAAACGGACGAAATAATATCCCTTGGCTATATCCAAAAGCATAACGGCGACGGATATGATTATACCGAACACTCCCGCTATCGCGCGCATGCGCGTGTCTTTTAATAATATAAAAGTATCCTGCGAATAGTCGGGTGAAGTACCGAGAATTTTTGCCGATATTATTGCCGTCGCTATATACACCGCCGCCCCTGCGAACGCCGCGAAGGCGGTTAAAAGAGTTAAAATTTTTATTTTTTTCATCGCGTTGAAATTTCGTCTCTGAAACTTTCGCCGGCAAGCGAATTTTCGATGCCGAGCATATCGCATACGGTCTTCGCAATGCACGCGTAAGTCGGTTTCGTGCCGAGATTTACCGCTTTTATGCGTTTGCCGTACACCAACAACGGCACGTATTCTCTGGAATGATCCGTAGACGGCGTAGAGGGGTCGCAACCGTGATCCGCGGTGACGAACAGAACGTCGTCGTCGCGCATCTTCGCGATAAAACCTTCAAGGCGCGCGGAAAATTCGTTAAGCGCGTTCGCATAGCCGACAGCATCGTTTCTGTGCCCGTAGACCATATCGAAGTCGACGAGATTGACGAAACATAACCCGTCGAAATCGCGTTTCTGAAATTCCTCGGTCCTATCCATTCCGTCGGAGTTATTTACGGTACGAACGGTTTCCGTCGTACCTCTGCCGCCGAAAATATCGTAGATTTTGCCGACCGCCAGAACGTCTTTACCCGCAGCCTTGATAACGTCTAGCATGGTGTCTTTCGGCGGGAGCAACGAAAAATCGTGTCTGCGCGGGGTACGCGTAAAATTATTCCTGTTTTCTCCGACGAACGGTCTTGCGATTACTCTCCCCACGGCATGTTCGCCGGTCAGAAGTTTTCTGGCAATTTCGCAACAGCGGTACAATTCTTCCACCGGAACCACGTTTTCGTGGGCGGCGATCTGAAATACGCTGTCTGCCGAAGTATATACGATAAGCGCACCCGTGCGCATATGTTCCTCGCCGTAATCTTTGATTACTTCGGTGCCCGAATACGGCTTGTTGCACAGCGTTTTTCTGCCCGTAAGCCTTTCAAATTCGTCGATAATCTCCTTCGGAAAGCCGTTCGGATAGGTCGGCAGCGGTTTCGGGGAGATTACGCCTGCGATTTCCCAATGCCCTATGGTAGTATCTTTACCCGCGCTCTGTTCGGCGCACCTGCCGTAAGCCGCCGTCGGCACGGGTTCTTTTTCGCCGAAATCAACGCCGTCGATATTGAACAGTCCGAGTTTTTTCAACTCCGGAACGTTCAGAATGCCCGTATTATAACACGCTCTGAAAGTATTGCTGCCTTCGTCGCCGAATTTTGCCGCATCGGGAAGTTCGCCGACGCCGAAACTGTCTGCCACGATAATAAAAATTCTCATATCCTTACCTCACATATTCCTGAATTGGTAATTATACAGCGTAGCATAAACGCCGTTTTTAGCCATAAGTTCTTCGTGCGTGCCGCGTTCTTCTATTCCGTCGGCTGCAAGCACGACAATTTCGTCGGCGTTTTTAACGGTGGAAAGTCTGTGCGCGACCACTATCGTCGTTCTGCCGTCGGAAAGTTTCTCTAAAGCCTCCTGTATCTGCATTTCCGTAACGTTGTCGAGCGCGGACGTCGCCTCGTCGAGAATAAGCACGGGCGGATTTTTCAGAAACGCCCTCGCTATGGCTATTCTCTGTCTCTGCCCGCCCGACAGTTTGACACCCCTTTCGCCGACATAGGTATCGTACCCGTCGTCGAGCGAGCGTATGAACTCGTCGATGTTCGCGTTTACGGCAGCCTCTTCTATCTGTTCGTCGGTAGCGTTAAAATCTCCGTAAGCGATATTTTCTTTTATCGTTCCGCCGAAAATGAAAACATCCTGCGCGACTATACCTATATTTTTGCGGAGGTCGTAAAGGCTCATATCCTTTATATCGATTCCGTCGACGGTTATTCTGCCCGAGTCTATATCGTAAAACCTCGGAATCAGATTACAGAACGTCGTCTTGCCGCCGCCGGACGGTCCGACCAGCGCGACGGTTCTGCCCGCTCCGATTTTAAGCGACAGGTTACTTAAAATAAGATGTCCGTCGTCGTCGGTCTCTTTTTTATATCTGAAACTGACGTCGTCGAATTCTATGTCGCCCCTGACTTTGCCGACGCTCACGGGCGCGGGACAGTCTTTTTCGGGTTCAACGCTCATCACTTCGAGGAATCTCTTGAAACCGGTCATCCCCTCCTGAATCTGCTCGAATATAGCGATAAACGTCCTTATGGGCGCGATAAGCATGGCGACGTACAGAACGTAACTCGTGAGTTCGGACGCGGTTATTCTGCCGTAACAAAAGAACAGACCGCCTGCCAAAAACGCCGTAAGATAGAGAATATCCATAAACAGCGTCATCGCCGTCTGGAATTTACTCATCGCCTTATACTGCCAACTTCTAGCCTCGACGAGTTGTTTGTTGGCGTTGCCGAATTTTTCGAGTTCGTGTTTTTCGGCAGTATACGCCTTTGAAACCCTTATGCCCGAAACCGCGCTTTCGACGGCGGAATTGACCTCGGCGGTCTTTTCGCGCGATCTGCGGAACGCCGACATAAGTTCAAGCCGGAGTTTTACCGCTATTATTGCGATTATCGGTATTACGGCAAGCACTATAAGCGCGAGCCACGGATTTATAAGGGCGATCATAACAAGCGCGCCGATTATGGAAACTATAGACAAAAATACGTCTTCCGGTCCGTGATGCGCAAGTTCGGAAACCTCGAACAGGTCGTTTACGAGCCTGCTCATTATCGAGCCGGTTTTGGTCTCGTCGTAATAAGAAAACGGCAATTTCTGCAGATGCGCGAACAATTCGTTACGCATGTCCGCCTGTATTCTTACGCCGACGACGTGACCCCAGTATGTAATCACATACGTCATTACCGCTTTGAGGATAAATATGCCCAGCAGCACACCCGAACATATAAGCACATAATCGAGACTTGCGGAATCTATCATTTTACCCGCAACCTTCGGATAGACGAGGTTACACACCGCGACGACGAAAGCGCAGAATAAATCTATAAAAAACAATCTTAAATGAGGTTTGTAATAACTTGCGAATTTTTTAAGCATCTCATTCTCCGTAAAGTATATCCTGCGCAATGTTTTTATAAAACAAACGCTTTATCTCTCCTCGTTTACGGGTTATGGCGAGTATCCACATAAGTTTGCATACGACCGCCTCGGGCGTCATGTCGTAAGATTCGAGAAACCCGTATTTTTCTTTAAGGCTTTTGCCGACCTTGTATACGGTCATATCGCTGCCCTCGTTGACGACCTGCGTACACATAACCGCGATTTTGCCGCGTTTACGCCACTTGTCTATAACCTCGTAAAAGCCGAATTCGTCACCGTCGGGTATTCCGCCGACGCCGAAACTCTCAACTATAACCGCGTCAGACAGTTCAAAATACCTGTCGAGAATCCTTTCGTCCGCGCCCGGCGTCATTTTGAAAAGTCCGACTTTTCCGTCGAGTTTGTCGTAAAAAATCGGGGCTTTCGGCTTTCTCCCTCTGGAATACGAAATGACGGTTCTATCCTGAATAACCGCCTTATACGGGTAGTTTATACTTGAAAACGCATTGTAACTCTTACTTCTGGTCTTCTTAGCCCTCGTACCCGCTATGACCTTGCCGTCAAACACTATCTGCACGCCGCAGGCGTATTTGTTGACGCAGTATAAAAAACTGTCGGTAAGATTCGTTCTGGCATCCGTAATATCGAGATCTATCGGTTTTTGCGACCCCGTTACGACTATCGGTTTGGGGCTTTTCTGTATAAGGTACGAAAGAGCCGCGGCGGTATACGCCATAGTGTCGGTGCCGTGGCAGATTACGAACCCGTCGTATTTATCGTAATTCGCACGGACAGCCTCCGCCATTTCGAGCCACCTTGCGGGGGTAACGTTGGTGCTGTCGATATTCATAAGTTGCACGGCGTCTACGTCGCATATATCCGAAACGTCGACGCGGGCAAGTATTTCGTCCGTCGTCATCGAAGGAGCAAGTCCGTTTTCGCCTTTTCTCGACGCGATCGTTCCGCCGGTCGCTATCATCAGAATCTTTTTTCTGTTATCGTCTTTCATACTCCGATTTTAGCACAAAAAAAAATAAATGTCTATGTTTTTTATATTATTTATACTAATATCGGCTATAAAGCGATTGACAAAATCGTTAATTCCGTTTATACTTAGTTTCGATTTTTTCGGAGCGTAAACTATGGATACGAGAAACGACATAAGAAACATTGCCATAATCGCGCACGTCGACCACGGTAAAACGACTTTGGTAGACGGGCTTTTGAAACAAAACCACGTCTTCCGCAATAACGAAACCGTGGGCGAAAGAGTTATGGACAGCGGCGACATAGAGAGAGAAAGAGGAATTACCATCCTCGCGAAGAACACCGCCGTAATTTACAAAAACACCAAGATAAACATAATCGATACCCCGGGTCACGCGGACTTCGGCGGAGAGGTCGAACGTATACTTTCGATGGTAGACGGCGTCGTTCTGCTCGTCGACGCGGTCGAAGGGTGCATGCCTCAGACGAGATATGTACTTAAAAAGGCGTTGTCGCTCAACAAAAAGCCCGTCGTCTGCATAAACAAAGTCGACAAAGGCGGAGACGTAAATCAGACGATCGACGGAATAATAGACCTTTTCATCGAACTCGGCGCGAACGACGAACAACTCGATTTCAAGGTCGTATATGCCAGCGCGAAACAGGGCTGGGCAACCACCGACCTTGCAAAACCGAGCGACAATCTCGACCCCCTGCTCGACACCATTTTAGAGGAAATCCCCGCACCGACCGGCGACCGCGAGGCACCGCTGAAGGCTCTAATCTGCAACGTCGATTACGACGAATACGTCGGACGTATCGGCATAGGCAGAATAGTCCGCGGCAAGATCCGCGACGCTCAGAGCGTAACGGTAATTCACACCGACAAGACCACGACCAACGCGCGCGTAGGCAAACTGTATCAGTTCGAGGGGCTTAAACGCGTGGAAGTAACCGACGCCGAAATGGGCGACATCATCGCGGTTTCGGGTCTCGAAAAGATCAACATAGGCGAAACGATATGTTCGCCCGACTGCATAGAACAGCTGCCCTTCGTCGCCATCGACGAACCGACCGTTTCCATGTACTTCATGGTAAACAACAGTCCGTTCGCGGGTAAAGAAGGTAAATTCGTTACTTCCCGCCATTTAAGAGCAAGACTTTTCAAAGAGATAGAAACCAACGTATCGATGAGGGTCGAAGAAACCGACAGCGCGGACACTTTCAAGGTGTTCGGCAGAGGCGAACTTCACCTTTCGATACTTATAGAGAACATGCGCCGCGAAGGCTACGAGTTTCAGGTTTCCCGCCCGAAGGTAATATTCAAAGAGATTAACGGCAAGTGCCACGAACCTATGGAAGACCTCGTCGTTGAAGTCCCCAACGATTACGTCGGCGCGATAATGAACAAACTCGGCGCGAGAAAAGGCGAACTTATAGACATGTCGGCAGACGATCGCGGAGGCACGAAACTGCAATTCAAAATTCCCGCAAGATGCCTGTTCGGTTACAGGAGCGAAATGCTCACCGACACGAAGGGGTTCGGCATAATGAGCCACGTCTTCGCCGGGTACGAGGAGTACAAAGGCGATATCCCCGGCAGAACGAGAGGTTCGCTTGTCGTATTTGAAACCGGGGTGACCACGCAGTACGGTCTGTTCAACGCGCAGGAACGTTCCACCCTGTTCATCGGAGCGGGCGAAAAAGTTTACGAGGGCGAAGTCGTCGGCGAAAACTCGCGCGAAGACGATCTTGTCGTCAACGTATGCAAACTTAAACACCTGACCAACAGCAGAGCCTCCGGCAGCGACGATGCGCTCAAACTTATTCCCCCGACGACGCTTTCGCTCGAACAGTGTCTGGAATTCATCGCCGACGACGAACTCGTCGAGGTAACGCCCGTAAGCATAAGGCTCAGAAAAAAAATCCTTTCCAAAGACCTCAGAATGAAAGAATGGGCTAAAACCAGAAAATAGAACAAGCGATAAACGCCCCTCGGCAACCTTAAAGTTGCCGAGGGGCGTATTTTTATACGAAAATCCGCTGACCGACGTACAGATACTCGGCGCGGTTTTTTCGTTTGACTTCGGCTATCTTCTTTTCGTCGTATCCGCAAAGGCTTTCAAACGTGTCTTTAGGCATAACCACCCGCTTTTCGCCGTCGGTTTTTTCAATCAGCAGATACTCGCCGACGACGGGATATTCCGTAAGGTTGTTCGCCGCGACGATAACGTGCGCGCTCGTATGAAATTTGTCGGCGACGGAACTCAGATCGTCGCCCGCGGCGAATTTATAAATCGTAAAACCCGATTCCCCGATCGGGTCGATAATTTTTATCTTTTTATTCATAGTAGATTTATATTTTTAATAAACATTAAATATAACCGACGACGGCGTTTCCGTCCCGAGAGGTGATATTATAAAAAGCATTTTCAAAACCGTCGCTTACGTTACGGCATTTTCTTTCGCAGAGAGATTCCTCGGCTTTGTCTACCGCATATTTCTGTCGAGAAAACTCGGCGCGGAGGGCTTGGGCATTTACCAGATTTCGCTATCCGTTCTCGGGTTGTTTATGACGATGACTTCCGCGGGGATCCCTATAACCGTTTCGCGCATAATAACCAAAACCAAAGCCGAAAAAAACAAAGACGTCACTTCGGAATCCGTTACCGCAGGCATTCTGCTTACCATTGCCGTAAGCGTACCGCTTACGCTTATAACCCTTTTCTGCAGCGGCGCGCTCGACATTCTGTTTTCGGACGCCCGTTGCATAAGCATTCTGCGCATTATGATACCCGGGCTTATATTCACTTCGGTTTACGCGGTACTGCGGGGCTCGTTCTGGGGCAACTCGCGCTTTCTGACTTACAGTGTGATAGAATTTGCCGAAGAAGCGGTCATGACGGTTGCCGGCATAGTACTCGTAAATTCGGCGACGGATATGATGAAAGGCGCGGAGCACGCCGGCGTCGCGGTACTGGTATCGTACATATTTTCGTTTATCGCCGCATCGGCGATGTTTCTGATACGCGGAGGAAGAATAAAGTCGCCGAAAAAAACGCTGAAACCGCTTTTCAGATCTTCCGTACCCGTAACCGCTATGAGAACGGCAACTTCGCTTGTCGGAACGCTCATAGCGGTGATACTGCCCGCCAGATTGGTCTATTACGGGATGGGTTCTTCCGCCGCCGTCGGCGAATTCGGCAAGATTTACGGAATGGCTTTCCCACTCGTATCGATGCCGTCTACGCTGATAGGTTCGCTCGCAGTCGTACTCGTACCCGAACTGTCATCGAACTACTATTCCGCAAAATACGCGACTCTGCGCAACAACATAGAAAAAGCCGTAAAATTCTCGGTATTTGTGGCGTGCCTCGCCATACCCGTGTTTTTAAGTCTCGGCAGAGAGATCGGCGTATTTTTATACGACGACGAAACCGCGGGAACGTACGTCGTGAAAGCCGCCGCCATGATGCTGCCGCTGAGCCTTACGATTATAACGACCAGTATGCTCAACTCTCTCGGCAAAGAAAAAACGACGCTCCTGTATTACCTTATCGGAGCGTCGCTCATGCTGTTATGTATTTACTTTTTGCCTAAGTACATTGGTGTAAACGCGCTTATAGTCGGCATGGCGGTAAGTTACGTCGTATCGTGCGGTCTTAACCTTATTTTATTGCGCCGCGTTTCACCCGTAAAACCGCGTATTCTGTCCTATATAGCGACTTCGGTCATATTTATCGCACCGTCTTCCGCGCTCGGACTGTTCCTTAAAAACTTACTCTTTAACCGTCTGCCCTTCGCCGTCGCGCTCATTTTCTGCATCGCGGTCGTCGGAGTCTTTCAATTCGCCCTTTTCGCGGTTTTCGGGATGACGGATTTTTCCGAAAAACTCAGACAAAACGTTGTACGACGGAATAATGACAAGAGAGTAAGCGGCCGCGCTTAAAACTCCGCTTAAAATTCTGGCAACCAAAAGCCAGCCGAACACCTGTGACAGCGATCCGTAATTGAATATAATACACGAATCGACGTACTGCACGACGGTATTTATCGCCGTAACGAAAAGCGAACTGAAAATAACCGTCAGGACAATCCCGACCTTCCCGATTTTATCGCCTTTAATCTTCTCGGTAATTATAACCGTTATGCCGACGAACGCCGCCCTGCCGATCGCCGCAAGCATCCACAGCGGAGTCGTGGCGGAAATCCCGTAAGTCGTCGCCTGCGACAAAAACGAACCGACGGCGGCGACGGGCAAGCC
>USHO01000041.1 GCA_900554485.1 uncultured Eubacteriales bacterium | reverse complement strand
TTTCTTTTACGCGAAAAAAATTTAATATATTTAATATATTAACTTGAAAAAAGCGAGATAGTATGATATACTTGACGGGTATTAACGAGAGGTAAAATCGAGTGGGTAAAAAAGCGAAAGGCGAATTCATAAATAAAGAACTGTGGGGGATGGTCGTTACTCTTTTCTCCGCCGTTCTTCTTTTTTGTATGATAACGGGCAATGCCGTATTCTATCCCGTCGGGGGCGCCGTGCAGACTTTCATGCTCGGGTTCACCGGCTATTTCGGCTATCCGTTGCTTTTGTTTTTACTGTTGTCCGGCATAATGGCAATTATCGGTAAGAAAATCGTCAGAGGCAAAGGGGTGACGAAAGCCGTCGCTCTTACCGCTTTTTTATGTTCGGTGTTCACGATAATTCAACTTGCCACCGCAGGCGAAATAGGCGATTTTTATGTCTACATTCAGAATTGTTACCGTGCGGCTGAAGGCGGCGTAGGGTCGTCTACTGTCGGCGGAGTGCTTTTCGGTCTGATTGCGTTCGTCCTTAAAACATGTCTGTCGGTTTACGGAGCGTATATTCTTCTTTCGGCGATCGCGGCGTTGTGTTTGTTGGTCGTATTCAAAGAACTGATATTCCGTCGGAAAAACACCGCGGAAAATTCTTCCTTACCGGGCGGCAACGGCGGCGATACGGGGGCAGTCGACGACAATGCGGGTGATTCGACGATTAAAAATTATTGCGGGGAAGTCCGCAGAAGACCGCTTGTCGTAGGAGACAATCGGTTCGAGTTAAAAAGCGCAAGCGATTATTCGGCTATGGACGCGCGCCGCAGAAGCGACGAGATATTAGGTTCGTCCGGTCAGACGTCGTACGGAACAAACCCGTACGGAGCAAACAATGTTTACGGCGGTAACGGTTACGTTTCGGGCAATTACGGCGGCGGGTCGTTTGCGAATAATTCGTCAGGCAATTCTTACGGTTCGACCCCGACTTACGGCGGCAACTCTTACGATAACCGCGATAAACCGACTGACGGAAATTACGGCGTGTACAGCGACGAAAACGGTAAAGACCGGGCGTCTGCCAACGATTACGTCAAAACTCCGCGTCGGATCAATCCGGACGGCAAGTTAGGCGATTACGACAATGCGGGTTACGGCACTGCGTCGGACAGAAATAAGTTTGAAGAAATCGACGGCGGTATAGACGAACCTTTGCCGAAAGACGACATTTATATTCCCGAAAATTACAAAGAGGCGGTCAGAAAATCCGAGCCTGCCTCGGACAGATATTCGCGCGACGTAAACGAAGATTTCGGTACCGACATAGAAAAAGAGATAGAAACCGAGATTATGAACGAGGCGAACAGTTCTGCGACCGACGACGAAATAGTCGACGTTTCTTCGCTCGGCGGCGTACAGGAAAAGCCTTCCGCTCCGAAACAGAGCGACAAAAAGGCCGAAACCTCTTTTACCCGCAGACCCGAACCCGTCAGACCGACGCCGAAACGCGATGAAGAAGAAACGCCGAAACAACCCGAGACGGACGGCGAGGAAGTCAATCCGTACGACCTTATGCCGCTGGATTTCAGATACAATCCGCCGCCGCTCGATTTGTTCAAGACTTATAAGAGCGTCGAAGACTACGGCGCGATAGAATATTTCAAGCAGGAAAAGGCGACCACCATAATGAACACGCTCAAAGTTCTGGGCGGCGTAAACGTAACGGTGGTAAACATAGTTCACGGTCCCACGATAACGCGTTTCGATCTGGCGATACCCGACGACGTATCCATAAAAAATATTATGAAGTACGCCGACGATCTTAAATTAAGACTTAAAACCGCCAGCGAAATACGTTTTGCGACGATACCTAAAACTCCGTATATCGGCGTGGAAGTCCCCAACGACACAAAGTCGACGGTAGGGCTCAGAGACGTTCTCGAAAGCGAGGTTTTCGTAAAAGCAAAACCGTCGTCGCTTACGTTTGCAATAGGTAAGAACATTGTGGGAGACCCCGTCGTCGCCGATATAACCAAGATGCCCCACCTTCTGATAGCGGGTTCTACCGGTACGGGTAAGAGTGTCGGGCTTAACTCTCTTCTTGTCAGCCTTATGTACAAGTACAGCCCTGCGGATCTGAGATTTATCATCGTCGATCCGAAACAGGTCGAATTCACGATTTTTGAAGGCATACCGCATATGTATTTCGACGAAATACTTTGCGATGCCCCGAAGACCGTTGCAATGCTCAACTGGGCTGTCAAGGAGATGGAAGACAGGTATACAAAACTCAAAAACGCCGTCGTGAGGAATATCGACGAATACAACGACCAGATCGATCCGAGGCGTGAACGCCGTATGCCGCGTATCGTCATCATCATCGACGAGTTCGCCGACCTAATGAGCGTCGAAAAGAAGAATATAGAAGACAAGATCGCAAGAATCGCCCAGAAGGCGAGGGCGGCGGGCATGTACCTCATTCTCGCGACACAGCGTCCGGACGTAAAGATTATCGAAGGTTCGATAAAGACGAACTTCACGTCCCGTATGGCGTTCAAAATGTCCAACGCGATCGACTCTACAACCATTCTCGGCGAGGCGGGCGCGGAAAAACTGCTCGGCGCGGGCGACCTGCTCTATAAAACGAGTACGATGACCAACGTCGAAAGAGCGCAGGGCGCGTTTATCGGTACCGACGAGATAAAGAACGTAGTAAAGTATATCAAAGAACACAACAAGAGTTATTTCAACGACGCCGCGCTTAAAGCCATATCCAAGGAGAGCGCGCCGCAGGTCGAAAGTTACAACGGTAAAGAGAGTGCCGGCGGAGGAGACGCCGTACCCGAAGATTACATTCACGCGCTGAAGGTCGCCGTTCAACTCGGAACGGTTTCCATTTCGCTGTTACAGCGTAAACTTTCGTTCGGGTATCCGAAAGCGGCTAAAATAGTCGACTGGATGACCGACGAAGGATATATCGTCGCAAGCCAGATGGGTAAACAAAAACAAGTTACGCTTTCTATGGACGAATTCATAGAAAAATTCGGAGACGTATGATATTCAGACAAAAGAAGATAGGCGTCATTTCGCTTGGGTGCGACAAAAACAGAGTCGACACCGAAAAGATGCTTTCGATTTTAGGCAACGACAATCTGACGCAGGATTTATCCGAGGCGGAGATAGTCATAATCAACTCGTGCGCATTTCTGGAGAGTTCCAGAAAAGAGGCGATAGACACCGTTATGGAGTGTAACGAGTATCGCGGGAACGGCAGATTGGAAAAAATCGTGCTTACGGGGTGTCTTCCCCAGAAGTTTATCGACGAATTGTTCGACGAACTCACAGAAGTCGATATATTCCTCGGTATAAACGATTACGAACTGTTGCCCGATGCGATAGAACAGTCGTATAACGGCAAACGCGTCAATCTGGTCGGCGCGAATAAGCAGGCGTTTGAAACGCAGAAAAGGGTTGTAACAACGCCGTTGCATTACGCTTATCTTAAAATAGCGGACGGTTGCAACAATCACTGTACATATTGTCTCATTCCCGCGATACGCGGAAAATATAGGTCGGAAAAGATCGAAGACCTTAAAAAAGAGGCTGAAAGTCTCGGCGATATAGCCGAACTCATACTCGTCGCTCAGGACGTGACGCGTTACGGCGAAGATATATACGGCAAGCAATCGCTTGTAGAACTTATCCGTGAACTTTCATCTCTCGACAATATCGGATCGATAAGGCTTTTGTATGCTTATCCCGATTGCCTTTCCGACGAACTGATAGACGAAATCGCGAATAACGACAAGGTTATAAAATATCTCGACATACCCCTTCAGCACGCCGACGATACGGTTCTTAAACGAATGAACAGAAAGGGCAGCGGCGAAAGTTATCTGCGGCTTATAGAAAAGTTGCGCGAGCGTGTCAAAGGTATAGCGATCCGCTCGACGTTCATTGCTGGGTTCCCCGGCGAGACCGAAGAGCAGTTCGGCAATCTCGTAAAGTTCATAGAAGAGGCAAAACTCAACAATGCGGGCTTTTTCGCATATTCGAGAGAGGAAGGCACGCCTGCGTATAAACTCGACGGGCAACTGCCTCAGAAAGTAAAAAACGAAAGGGTCAGAAAACTTTACGCCGTTCAGAAGAAAATTTCGGCGGAAATACTTAAAAGTTACGTCGGTAATACGATAGAGGTCGTCGCCGACGGAATAGATTACGATAAACAGAGATTTTTCGGCAGAGCGTATTTCTCTGCGCCGGACATCGACGGAAAAGTGTATTTTACTTCCGAATACGATGTCAATCAGGGCGAGAAATATCAGGTTTATATAAAACGCGGCAATTCTTACGATTTGTTCGGAGAGGTGGTCAGATGAATTTACCAAACAAACTCACATTAAGCAGAATAATACTCATACCGTTTTTCATCGCGGCTTTTTATGCGCCGTTTACTTGTCATTATTTCGTCGCTCTCGGCATATTCGCGATAGCCTCGATAACCGACTTTTTCGACGGTAAGATTGCAAGAAAACGCAATCTCGTCACCGATCTCGGCAAGTTTCTCGATCCGATTGCGGATAAAGTGCTTGTAACGTCGGCGATAGTCGTTATGGTCGCAGATCCGAACGCAAACGTATTTACATCGGTTCTCGGTAATATGCTCGGACTTATGCTCGGCGGAATAGGCGTCGTGATAATAATCGCAAGAGAACTCGTCGTATCGTCGCTCCGCATGATGGCGGCGAAACAGGGCAAAGTGCTTGCCGCCGAATATATCGGCAAAGTCAAGACGTTTTTCACGGACGTGACCCTTGTTGTCGTTTTGCTGGCGTCCGGACTATATGAATTTTCGGATACCGCGGGCAGAATTACCGCGATAATCGCATTGGTCGGATTCGGAATATCCGTATTGCTTACTATAATTTCCGGCGTAAGTTACCTGGTTAAAAATAAAGAGGTCTTTGCCGAATGAGCGGAGAACGCGAGGTTTGCGACGAATTCAAACTTTACGGCTTAACCGCCGCAGAGTGCGAAAAACGACTTGACAAACTCGGTGTCGACGGTTGTACCGTCGTCGGAGACGGTGCGGATATAAAAGTCGCGTTTACTTACGACAAAAAAGACGCTGCCATATACGGGGACATCGAACAACGTTTTCTGATAGAGTTTTCGTCCGAAGTTTACGCATTGAGAGACGTTACCCTGAAAGAGCAACTCGTTGATTTGCTCAAAATAAACGGTATAGTAATGTCGGCGGCGGAATCGTTCACAGGGGGTGGACTTTCTGCGGCGGTTACGTCGGTACCCGGCGCGAGTAAGGTCTTTTACGAGGGGATAGTCGCTTACAGCGAAATTGCCAAAAACAGGCGTCTCGGCGTAAGAAAAGAAACGCTTGAAAAATATAAACCCGTTTCCGCCGAAACTGCCGCCGAAATGGCGGAGGGTTTGCTTAAAACGGGCTGTACGGACATAGGGGTATCGACGACCGGAATAGCGGGACCTTCGAGCGATGATTCGGGGTTTCCTGTCGGGTTGTGTTTTATCGGTGTCAGTTATATGGGCGAAACCGAGGTTTACAGATATGAATTCGCAGGCGACCGCGCCGCGATAGTCCGAAAAGGAATAGATTCCGCAATGTTCAGGGCGATAAAATTTATTACCCGCGGAGTTATAAGATAGAAAAAATAAAAAGAGGTATATACGATGTTGGAAGAAAAGCAAAAAGCGCTCGATCTCGTACTTAAAGAGATTGAAAAGCAGTACGGAAAAGGCGCGATTATGAAACTCGGTCAGGGTGCGGCGGATCAGACGATAGACGTCATTCCGACGGGTTGTCTGACTCTCGATCTCGCACTCGGCATAGGCGGTGTTCCGCGCGGAAGAATTATAGAGATATACGGTCCCGAATCTTCGGGTAAAACGACCGTTGCTCTGCACGTTATCGCCGAAACTCAGAAGATGGGCGGCATTGCCGCGTTTATAGACGCGGAACATGCTCTCGACCCCGTTTACGCGGCGAAACTCGGCGTCGACCTTGAAAACCTTTACGTTTCTCAGCCGGATACGGGCGAACAGGCTCTCGACATAACCGATAATCTCGTAAGGAGCGGTGCGGTAGACCTCATCGTTGTAGACTCCGTCGCCGCGCTTACGCCCAAAGCCGAAATCGAAGGCGATATGGGCGATTCTCACGTCGGTTTGCAGGCAAGGCTTATGTCGCAGGCGCTCAGAAAACTTACCGGCATCACAAATAAATCCAAGACGTGCGTCATATTCATCAACCAACTTCGCGAAAAAGTCGGCGTAATGTTCGGCAATCCCGAAGTCACTCCGGGCGGCAAGGCGCTTAAATTCTACGCATCCGTTCGTATAGATGTAAGAAAAACCGATACGCTTAAAGACAGTAACGGAATGTTCGGTAACAGGACGAAGGCGAAGATCGTAAAAAACAAACTCGCTCCTCCGTTCAAGACCGCGGAATTCGATATTATTTACGGCGAAGGCATTTCGCAGACGGGGTGCATAGTCGATCTCGGCGTCGAATTCGGAATACTCGAAAAGAGCGGCTCGTGGTTCTCCTATAAAGGCGATAAGATTGCCCAGGGCAGAGATAAAGCAAAAGATTATCTTGCGGCTAATCCCGAAATCGAAAAAGAAATAGAGGAACAGATTCGCGAGGCGGCTAAGAACGCGAATAAACCTCAGCAGTAAAATAAAAATCCCGCGGAGTAAACTCTGCGGGATGCCGATTATCGGTTAAGACCGAAATTTATACGGAACAGGCGATTTTGGTACAGAGCGACGCATCTGCGATTTTTTCGCGTTTGCCGTCCGATGAAACTTTCAGAACGTGCTTGCCGTTGACGTAATACACGTCGCCGTTTTCGCCGAGACAATAATCTATTACGCTTTTGGCGACGGTCGTTTCGTTGCCGTCTTTATCGCGTTTTACGAGTTCCCACGAATGCGGCGCGAAACCCGCGTAAGCGTCTTTATGCCGCAGGTTTCGTTTATATTCTTCTTCGGCGTTGATAAGATTGCCTTCGATAAATAGTTTTCCGCCGTCTCTGTCTTTTGTTTTTACCGGCGAAGAACCGTCTTTGATGAACTTTCTTCCAGTGAACACAAGCGTGAAGGTCTCTAAAAATCTGTATATTGCAACCAACAGACGCCAGGGGATAAGTATAATATCCAGAAGAATTTTCCATGCCGAGCGTTTTTCCTCAGTTTCGGGTTTCCTTATGAAATACAGGTTTCCGTCGGCATCGTCTTTGGGTTTCGTCAAAGAACGTTCTTTGTCGGAGAGGATTTCTTCCATGTCTCCGCTCAGCGTATCGTATCGGTACAGCGAGGAATTCGAGTATTTTACGAAATTGCCGTCTCTGTCGCGTCCCGCGCCTTTTGACGCGAATAATATCGCATTGTCGTCGCGCACGGAAAACACGGCGTCGAAATCCGCGCAATCGCCGTCTGTCAGCGTGTAATAATCGTTGTTTTTCAAATCGTATACGGCGAGATGAGAATTTATGTATCCGTTTTTGACGCAGGTTACGAATTTGCTTTTTTCGGCATTCGGCGTCGCTCCTGCAAATACGTTTTCGCGCGAATGAACGATATGACTTTCGCCGTCGCATTCGGCGGTTAAATCTTTACGCATTACACCCGAAACTTCATTTACCGTAACCGAAAAGATTATATCGTCTTTACCGTCGAAAAAGCCGAGCGAATCGAAATAAGAATTATCGGTTTCTTCCGAAACCGCATAATCGTATTCGTCGCCGCGGAAACTCGCGCCGCTGCCGCTGTGTTTCCATTCTTCTTTGTCTCGCAGGTTTTTTGCGGCGTCGACGTATTTTTTATGAAATTCGCAAACGTAATCGCTCGTTTTTCCGTTCTCGACCGTTTTAATCGTCATACGGTCGTTAAATAACAATTTACTCATAAATATATTTTATCATTTTATTATACGTTTAGTCAATCGTATATAGATAATGGTTCGGATTATTCTTGACCGCATGAGGTGAACTAATGACAAGAGGTGAAAAAGCCGAAGAATATTTCAAGCAGGGTTATAATTGCGCTCAGGCAGTGGTAATGGCGTTTGCCGACGTTATCGGCGGCGACACCGAGGCATATCTCAGGCTTGCGTCGTCTTTCGGTGGGGGTATAGGTCGTTTACGCGAAGTTTGCGGAGCGTTTTCCGGTAGTTGCATGGTCGCAGGTTTGTTGCGCGGATTCGATGATAATAACGGCGTGAATAAGGGTGAGCATTATGCATTCGTGCAAAGGCTTGCCGCGAGGAATAAAGAAGTAAACGGCTCGATAATCTGCCGCGAATTGCTCGGCGGAACGATCGTGCTGTCAAACGATAATCCGTCGGTCAGAACGACCGAATATATGAAAAAACGCCCGTGCGCCGAACTGTGTCGCATAGCGGCGGATATTCTGGCAGAGGAATCAGGTATATCGGACGAAGATGAAATCGTTAAAAGAGTTATATAAAACAGGCAGAGGACCTTCGAGTTCGCACACGATGGGTCCCGAAAAAGCCTGTCGCATATTCGGCGCAAAATATCACGACGCCGACGAATACGAAGTCACGCTTTACGGTTCGCTTTCCGCAACAGGCAAAGGGCATCTTACCGACAGGATAATCATAGAGACTTTCCGCCCGACAAAAACACGGGTAATTTTCGGCGATTGTTCGGAAGAAACTCTTGAACATCCCAATAAAATGATGCTTATAGCCCGCAAAAACGGCGAGAAACTCGGCGAATCGGTCGTATACAGCGTCGGCGGAGGGGAAATCGTCTTTGACGGCGACGAATACGAGCGACCGAAAGACGTCTATCCGCATGCGAATTTTGCCGAGATAAAAGAATTCTGTAAAGAAAACGACCTGAAACTCTGGCAGTATGCGGAGATATTCGAGGGCGACGAAATCTGGGATTACGCCTACGGCGTATGGGATGCAATGAAAAACTGCGTCGCACGCGGACTTAAAGCCGACGGAATACTTCCCGGTGAACTCGGCACGCGAAGAAAAGCGAAAATTTTATACGAACAGTATGTCCTGAACGAAGATGCCGAAACTCGGGAAAACAGATTGGTGTGCGCATACGCGTTTGCCGCGTCGGAAGAAAATGCGGGCGGCGGAACCGTCGTAACCGCCCCGAC
>USHO01000040.1 GCA_900554485.1 uncultured Eubacteriales bacterium | reverse complement strand
CAGAGGCTGATGCGGCTATTGCCGCACTGGGCATAGTCGCTAAAATAACAGGTTTCTGTTCGTCGGTGATAATCGGTTTCGGGCAGGGGTTTCAACCTGTCTGCGGATTTAATTACGGGGCTAAAAAATATACGCGCGTAGTGCGCGGATATGTATTTTCTCTTGTCGTGTGTACGGGGTTTTCGGTACTTGTGTCGGCGATAGGTATTGTGTTCGCTCGGCAAATATCGTCGCCGTTTTCGGTAGATCCGACGGTCGTCGATTATGCCGAAGTCGCATTCGGAGCGCAGTGCGTCTTTTTTGCGTTTACGCCGTTCATAACGATTTCAAACATGCTTTTGCAGAATATAGGCAAAGTCGTTTCCGCTACGATGCTTGCCGTCGCGCGTCAGGGTTTGGCATATGTGCCGATAGTGTTTATTTTCGGCTATGCGTTCGGGCTGTTCGGATTACAGACCGCTCAGGCGGCTGCCGATTTCGTGACTTTTCTGCTCGCATTGCCGTTGTCTTTGCCGACGATCGTATCATTATATAAAAAAGGAAAGGAGGACGATTTATGCGTGAACGAATAATAGAATTTTTCCGCTCGCAGAGCATATCATTTCTCTTCTTTCTGATCGGGGCGGCAGCGGGGTTTGTATTCGCGATCGTTGCGTATTTTATATTTGCGTCGAAAAAGCGCAAAGTCAGGAAGGGTGTTACGCCCGTTGCAACGGAAGAGATCGCCTCGACCGCCGCCGACGATTACGATGCCGCAAGAACGGGCATGGATTTCAAATCCAAATCGAAAGTGTTTTTCGCGCTGCTGGCGACGTCGATTACCGATTTATCGGAAGAGTATTACGACGAAAAGACGAAACGGTATGCCGTGATAGGCGAAAATAAGTTTTTCCCCGAAGGGTTTTCTATGCCTCTCGATTTCACGGTTTACGAAATTCTCGGGTTCGTCGACATCGCTTTAACCGATCTCGAAAAGATTTACGATAATGCGCTTTCGCGCAAGGGCTTTACGATCGCTTACGGGGCATATCGCGTTTTTACGGGCAAAATCGACGAAAAAGACCCCAAAAAACTCACGCTGGCAAAGATTGCCGAAGTCGTCTGTTCTTATACGGACAAGCCTGCCAGAGAGCCCGAACACGTCGGGTTTTTCGGTAAAATCAAGGGCAGATTGTTAAAAGTCGGCGCGTCGGCGGCATTGAAACCCACAATCGTTCCTGTAGTTGACGATGCCGTGAAAGAGGCTCTCGAAGGGCTTATATCCGATTTCAATCTGCTGTTTTCGCATAATCTTCGCGGCGGGACGTACGGACTTAAATACCTCGTTTCTGCCGACGAGGAGGATGCCGTATGATGATATTTCTGCGTATAATAGTCGCTCTGTGCGGGGCGGTACTGGGCGCGATACTCGGCGCGCTTACGATCGTTGCGGTCGTAAAGGGCAGAATAGTCCGCAGAATCGGTTCGGAGTACGGCGACGAATTTACCGAAGACGAAAAAAAATCTCTCGCCGCGGTCGAATGTTCGGCTAAACGCGCGTATAAGCGAACGTATAAAGCGAGGACTTTCAGAAAAATTCTGGGCTTGAAAGCAAAAAAGAGAAATGCCGGCGACGAAAAGAAATTCAGTTTTTTCACGATAATAAAAGAAACAGCCGAAGTTTTCAATCCGGACAGTCAAAGACCGTTTCTCGAACTTACCGGCAGTGAAGTGTTTTCGTTCGGGCATACGCTGACGGACAAGCTCGCCGAAATATTCGATGCGTCGGGGCTTACGTTTCTGAATACTTTCACCGCCGCCACGGCAATGGATTACATTAGGTTTTTAAGCGGAATTCTGAAACACGGTTTCGTAAAAAAGACAACCGGCGCATACGGTATAATCATGCGCGTTATTAACGTCGTCAACCCGTTTTTCTGGTTGAAAACGATCGTCAGAACGGTCGCCACGCAGAGAATTCTGGACGAAGTCGTCTACGCGGCGGTAAGCGTTACCGTTTCTGAATTCGCCTTATTATATAAAAAGACGTCTTCGTCGTCGGAAACTTCCGACGCGGACAGATTGCCTGTCGCGAAAAACGGCGATATAGCGTAACGTTCCGGAAATAACCGATAAAACCGTATGCCAGCCAAGAATAAAACGAACCGTGGTCTGACGACGTATTTTTGGCTAATACGTCGTTGCGCTCGCGGCTTATACGTCTGGTATTAACCCGTTCGCGCGCCTTGTCTTATCCTGAAAATCCGCCGTCAGACTTGCAAGCAACCAAAACGTCGATATTTTTGATGATTTTTGGTAAAGGCGAGCGCAGACGTACCAGACGTACTTCAAACGAGAATTTGACAAAAAGCGCGAAAATAGCGGCGTTTTGGCAAGGTTCGTTTTATTCTTGGCTGGCATAACATAATAATTCAATAAATCGTGTCGCTTGCGAAACAACGCCGTTGTTGCATCGCAGGCGATATTTTTATATAAATTTTGCCCGAAAATTTCAAAAAAACCTCTCCCCCTCCCCCTGAAAAACTTGACGGGGGGGGGGGGTATTATATGGTAAAATTATACAAGACAGGTCTGTATAAGTAGTACCGCCTTGCGGAAATCTCGGCACGGTTCGTTTTATTTTCGACATTATAGTGCAGGATCGTCATAAAATAGAAAAGGAGTAAGAACAAGATGAAAAAACCGATTCGCATTGCGGTTTTGTTAGTCGCGCTTGTAACGTCGCTGTTTGTCTTTGCGGCTTGTAAAACCGGTTCGGGTAAAGATAAAACTAACGTTGACGGCAAGTATTATCTTTACGAAGACGGCGCGCTGAACAAATCCGAATATTTCGATTTGTCCGACGGCGTATGGAGAGATGAGGACGGAGCGTCGGGGACATATGCTTTTACCGACGGAACGATAGTTTTCTACACCGAACTCTTCGGCGAAAATTCCGAATTGTGTTCCGGAAACATAAGTGAAGGAACTCTTACGATAACCGTCGGCGGAATAACCAAGAATTACAGAACGGATAATGGAGACCTTCCGTATGAAGAAGGTACGAAACTCGAAACGCCCGTATTGTCCGTTTCCGTAGATACGGTTAAATGGGATGCCGTTGCGGGCGCGAAAAAATACGTTCTTACCGTCGACGGAACAGAAAACGAACTCGACGTATCGGCGTGCTCGTTCACGATAGAAAATATTTCGGTCGGCGAACATTCTGTATCTCTGGTAGCCAAAGCCGAAAAAAACAGGTACGATTCGGATTCCGCCGGGATGCGTTTCGATTTCGATCTGTTCGCATCCGGTAGCGGAACTTTTGATAATCCTTACGGCATAGCGAACGCCGCGCACCTTGCCAACATAGCCGTGTTTCCCGACAAAAATTACGTCGTAAAAAGAGATAACGACTTTTCCGATGCGGTTCTTGCCGTGGAAATGCCTGCTGTCGACGATAAAAAGGTTGAGTTTTCTGGCAGCATAAAGGCGGAAAAGGACGCTGTTATAGACGGAGCGAAAATAGATCGGACGCTCTTCGATCTCGGCGAAAACGCGGTTATAGACGGACTTGTGCTTAAAAATATCGTTTCGACGAAGAATTCTTCTCCGCTTTTCGGTTTGAATAAAGGCAATATCGTAAATTCCTCGTTGGAAGGCGAATTTACTGGTTATTACTCCGCCGTCAATCCGATTTTCGTCCGCAGCAACAAAGGAATTATAAAAAATTGTTCGTTCGGCGGAGATATGACCGGGTTTGTAACCGCCGTCGGCGAAAACTCGGGAACGATCGAGGCTTTCCGCTCGTCCGTAACGCTCACGGCGGATAATACGAAATTAGACAAATCTCCGTGTTCGCTTAAATTCGGACTTGTCTGTTCTTACAATGTCGGCACGATAAAAAACGCTGCGGTAACGGGCGTGTTTACGTTCAACCTCGTTTACGAGGGTTTTGTGCTGGGCACGTCTTCCGAGGCGGCGATAGCGTCGGTCGTCGGCGAGAATTACGGCATAATCGAAAAATCGCTCTCCTCTGTCGACATCGGCGGAACGATTTACGATAAATATGACCGCATAAACGTCGGCGGATTCGTCGGTAAAACGAACGTCGTCAACGATACGGTTTCGTCCGTAAGCGACTGTTCGTATAACGGAACGCTGTCGCTTATCGTAGACAATCAATCGGGTATTATGATTGCGGGCGGTTTCGTCGGCAACGCTTTCAAAGGCGACATAAGCCACAGCGGCGTGGAAAGACAAGTCACCGTTAACGGCAGGACTTTCGATCCGTCGTTCATCGGCTGGTCGATAGCGTCAGGTAAATACGGCGGCTTTGCGGGCGCAAATTTCGACGCATCGATTGCCGATAGCTATGCAGTCGGGTTGAATATCGTCGGGGAAATAGGCGAGGCAAGATATGCCGATTTTGCGATAACCTTAAACAGCGGAACCAATACGTCGTGTTTTACCGCGGCGAGCGACGAAATTTTACTTGACGAAGATCATTGGTTTATTCCTCGCAACGGTTCGCCGAAAGTCCTTGCGGTGTCCGATGTCGGGGCGATCGAGGGTGTTTGCGAATTTACCAAAAATAAAAACGTGCTCTCATGGAATGCCGTTCCCGATGCGGAATATTACGAATACGAATTTTACGGCAGAACATATTTTACCGACAAAACTTCGGTAACGCTTGAATTTACCCGTGGCGGAGATACGATAGTAAAAGTTCGTCCGTGTTCGGATTCCCGCTTAGACGGAGAATGGCGGCAGACTACTTTCGACGTCAAAACTCTTGATTTTGCCGTCGAAAAAGGCGGCAAAACCGAAAACATTACGTTTTATATCGTTGTCGGCAATATGTATACCGTTGCCGATTTCGGTTGCGAAAGAGAGGGGTATACTTTTATCGGCTGGCTCTGCGGCGGCGAGTATGCTGCCGGCGACGAAATCACCGTAACTTCCGATATGACTTTCGTTCCGAAGTTTGAAATAAACGAATATCGCCTTACGGTATATATGCAGAAAAGGTCGTATGACGGCAGAGGGCTCGACTATTATCTTGCAGACGATAAACAGGTCACGTTCGGAGAGTCTCTCGGTTTGCCTGTTCCTGTTTTAAGCGGATTCGACAAGGCGGGATATAATTTTGACGGCTGGTTTGTTTCCGATCGGTATTTTAACGATGCAACACGTTTCGATTCCGATGCGATGCCCGCACGAGATTTAAGTCTTTGGGTAAAATTCACATTAAAGACGTTCAACGTAAAACTCAATCCGAATTACGACGGAGCCACCGTCGAAACTCATGTGCGTAACTATAATTTCACTGTGCGCGTTGCCGATTTCGGAACTCTTCAACGCAAAGGTTATACGTTCCTTGGCTGGCATACCATTGAAGAAAGAGCGAAGTTAAAAACCCCGACAAAAGAGGGGTACGAATTCTCCGGGTGGTACAGCGATTCCGGATTTACCAAAGTCGTATATCAATGGACGATTGCTTATACCGCCGATACGTGCAACGGTTATACCGTGTATGCGTGCTTTATGAAATTATATCGCGTGACTCACGTTATGCCTGATTTTGCGCCGCAGGTGCCCGAAAAACTTGTAAGCGGTTATTCGTATACTCTCGGTAAGTTGCCCGATGTGGAAGGCTATAAGGCAATCGGCTGGTGTTCAGACGAGGCGTTGACGAACATAATAACCTATGTAAGACTTACGGGCGACGTTAAAGTTTATGCGTATTACGAAAAATATCATCATGCCGTATTTGAGACCGGCAACGGAACGCCTGACGGCGAATACGATTGTAAATATACGAAACTCGATACGTTCGACGTATCGGACATAAAAGCGAATCCGCCGAAAAATTATATTTTCACCGGCTGGAAGATTTCGGACGGAGACGGCGAAGTTATAACCGAAATACCTCTCGGAACCGACCGCGACGTAACGCTTGTCGCCGTGTACGAGCATGCTACCGAAGGGTTGATTTATACCCTTAATTCCGACAAAAAGTCTTACAGCGTTACGTTTCCGGGTTCTGCCGATGATCTCGGCGAAACCGAAGACGTTGCGATACGTGCGTATTATAACGGATTACCCGTCACGAAAATTGCCGCAAGTACGGGTGAATATCACATAAACAAACTTATTATACCGTACGGAATAACCGAAATCTGCTCTAAGGCGTTTTTCGGCAGAACGTTCGATTACGTTTACATTCCGTCTTCCGTCACCACGCTCGGAACGAAGGCTTTCTTTGTTATCGAACAGAGTCTTAATATGTGTCCGAAACACTATTTCAATATCGCATACGGCGGAGAGAAATTGCCGGAGAATACTGCGGACAAATGGTGGAACGTCGGTTATGAGGAGACCGGAACATATGTGAAGCAGGAGTATTGGTATTCTCCGATATTAAACGTAAAACGCTATGTGTTTTCGCCCGATGAAGATAATGTAGAATTTAACGACGGTACGTTCGGTATTGTAAAAGATCGTTGCGGCAAAACTTTCGTCGATCTTGAAAACAGGACGGAAAAGATAACGTATATCGCCCCGTTTGCTTACGGGGGTTCGATTTACGAAATACGGATACCCGAAGGTTGCACCGTCGACAGGAGCGCGTTTTATAACTGCGTCGATATGCGAGCCGTAACCTCGAAGACCGAATTTGATTTGGCAAGGGCGTTCGGAACTATCATCGACAGACAATATTCGGGTAGTCTCGACCTGACATATGACGTAAAACATATTACCTTGTCTGCGTCCGCGACATGCGTAAAGTCGCTTACGCTTATCGGTACCGAAACGATCGTCGATTCTGCATTCTCCGGCTGGTCTAAACTCGAAGAGGTAAATTTACCGGATACGCTTACCGGTGTAGGAACGGGAATATTTGAGAAAGCGATTATATCGAAAGCCGTCGTGCCGGGAATTGCGCTTGAATGTCTGAGCAAAGACTATCTTACCGATCTGACGATAACAGGCGGCGATATTCCCGCATCGGCGTTTCAGGGGTATAAACTTCTTGTTTCGGTTAAATTCGGTAACGACGTAAAAACCGTGGGCGATCAGGCGTTCGCCGATTGTCCTGCGCTGACAGGCATATATACCGATAGTATCGAATCGTGGTGCGACATAGATTTTGCGACAAAAGATGCCAATCCGTTGGCATATGCCGGTTATCTCTACGTCGGTGGCGGGCAGGTTGTCGATTTGGTTATCGACGGTGTCGTCGACGAGATTAAGCCGTATGCTTTTTACGGCATTAAAATCGATTCACTTATTTTGTCCGACGTCGGTACGATAGGCGAATCCGCATTTGAAAAATCAAGACTCAAGACGTTGACCGTGAAAGAAGGCGTGGTAAATATAGGGAAATGGGCATTCATATACTGTACATCTCTGACAGATGTTTCTCTTTCCGACTCCGTGCGTGAAATAGGTTACGCGGCATTTTCTCATTGCAATAATCTGATTAATCTCGATTTGGGTAACGGGGTTGCAGTGATCGGTCAGTCGGCGTTCGCCTGGTCGTATAATCTTACTACGGTTGTTCTCGGCGACGGCGTTACCACAATAGGTGAGGGGGCGTTTACAAGTGCAAGGGTCGTGCGGTTCGGAAAGAATATAAAAACGATAGATGCAAACGCATTCAGAGCCGCTTATTCGTCCGTTGTTAAGGAAATTCACATCGTCGACCTTGCGTCGTGGTGTTCGGTGAACATGACGGGGGCGATTGCATTCAACATAAATACTACTCTTTATGTTGATGACGAACCGATTACGAGTCTCGTTATACCCGACGAAGTTACCCGCATATCCGATTTTGTGTTTGCGGGGTTGAATATTACCGAAGTAAATATTCATCGCGGGGTTACGTTTATAGGGAAAATGGCGTTTATGAGGTGCATCGATCTCACGTCTGTAAACTTTGACGGAACGGTAGAGGAGTGGAACAATATCGAGAAAACCGACGACTGGGATGATTATGCAGGGGAATATACCGTACACTGTAAAGACGGCGATATTGCTCCCGCCGAATCTGCCTGAAATCCGTGCGGAACAAAAAAGGCGTTGTTTTTCAAAAATCCGAAATCGACGATATTAAGCGTTATATTGCGTAAACATCTTAAAAACTGCGGAAAATACGCCTTTTCGACCGACGGAAACGGCAGATAAAACGACCAAAAAAATAAAATTAAAAAATTTATCGAAAATCATTGAAAAATGCTTGACAGTCCTTATAGGGATGTGATAGAATGAGCAGGCTGTCGACGAGATGGCGCTCAGGTAAACGGTACTGTTTACCAATGCAGATTAAAAATTGAATAGAAGGAAATGAATTGAAACTAAGAGATTACGAGCAATCGTAAAGCAAAAATGTTTCTGTTAATTTCAAATTGAGTGTATAGCAATATACATCCTAAAGCAGTCAGCAAAAAGACGCAAAAACGTTAGAGCAGTTGTTTGTCGGAAGACGAACGGCTTTAAGAAATTAAACTTAAGAGTTTGATTCTGGCTCAGGACGAACGCTGGCGGCGTGCTTAACACATGCAAGTCGAACGAACCGTAGAAATACGGTTAGTGGCGGACGGGTGAGTAACGCGTGAGCAATCTGCCCTTGTCAGGGGAATAACACAAAGAAATTTGTGCTAATACCGCATAATATCAGAGAACGGCATCGTTCACTGATCAAAGATTTATCGGACAAGGATGAGCTCGCGTCCCATTAGGTAGTTGGTGAGGTAACGGCCCACCAAGCCGACGATGGGTAGCCGACCTGAGAGGGTGATCGGCCACATTGGAACTGAGAAACGGTCCAGACTCCTACGGGAGGCAGCAGTGGGGAATATTGGGCAATGGAGGGAACTCTGACCCAGCAACGCCGCGTGAATGATGAAGGTCTTCGGATTGTAAAGTTCTGTGACGGGGGACGAAGAAAGTGACGGTACCCCGATAGCAAGCTACGGCTAACTACGTGCCAGCAGCCGCGGTAATACGTAGGTAGCAAGCGTTGTCCGGAATGACTGGGCGTAAAGGGTGCGTAGGTGGCTGAGCAAGTTGGTAGTGAAATTCCGAGGCTTAACTTCGGCGCTACTACCAAGACTGCCCGGCTTGAGTACAGGAGAGGTAAGTGGAATTCCTAGTGTAGCGGTGGAATGCGTAGATATTAGGAGGAACACCGGTGGCGAAAGCGACTTACTGGCCTGCAACTGACACTGAGGCACGAAAGCGTGGGGAGCAAACAGGATTAGATACCCTGGTA
>USHO01000039.1 GCA_900554485.1 uncultured Eubacteriales bacterium | reverse complement strand
TAGGTGGCAAGCACGTCTATCAGTTCGTCTTTATACTGTTCGGTCTCTTCGTCGAGAATAATGCCGAGGTATTCTTTTTTCGGTTTTTCCTGCGGGACGGGGTCTTCCGAATCCGCGCTTACGCCGACGGCGACGTCCGCCGCGACGGAGACTTTGTTGTCGTCGCGGATTTGTAATTTTCCGCGGATTTTTATAAGAGCCTCTTCTTTCAGCAGGTCTTTGTATTTTTCGTATTTTTTCGGGAAGAACACGCACTCTATCGCTCCGTAGCGGTCTTCGACGGTAACAAACATCATCGTCGAACCCGAGCGCGTGTTGATTTTGCTTATGCCGGTTATTATGCCGCCGAGGTATACCTGCATGTCGTTTTTGAGGTCGGTATACACTTCGTTGCCGTCTTCGTCGACGTCGGTATTCAGAAGAAGACTCGTGTCGAACGTGCAGTCTCTGAATTTATCCGCGTACCCGTCGAGCGGATGACCGGATACATATACGCCTACTACGCTTTTTTCCAGCGAAAGTTTTGTCTTGTAGTCGTATTCTTTCAGGTCGGGATAATCGACGGTGAAAGTCGTGTCTTCTTTTATCACGTCGCCGAAAAGGCTCATCTGATTGCTTTCGCGCTGTTTGGCTATAAGCGCGACGCGCTCGATCAGAATTTCACTCATTCCGATCATCTGCGTTCTGCGTCTGCCGAACGCGTCGAACGCGCCCGCGTATATGAGGTTTTCGACAAGACGTTTGTTAAGCACTTTGCTTTCGCAACGCGATATGAAGTTTTCAAACGACGTGTAATTACCGTGCAGTTCTCTTTCGGCGACGATAGAATCTATCGCCGAAAGTCCTATGCCTTTTATCGCCGCCAGACCGTAACGGATTTTCTTGTCTTTAACCTTGAAAAATCCGACGCTCTCGTTTATGTCGGGCGGGAGTACGGGTATGCCTTCCTCTTTGGCGTAACTGACGTAGTTGCGGATTTCTTCGATATTGGTTATACGGTTGTTGAGAACCGCCGTCAGGAATTCTGCCTCGTAGTAGGTTTTAAGATACGCCGTCTGATAGGTTACCAGCGAGTACGCCGCCGCGTGAGATTTGTTGAACGCGTATTTTGCGAAGTCTTTCATCTCGTTCCAGACCGAGTGCGCGACATCTTCCGGAACGCCGCGCTTTAAGCATCCGTCGATGGCGGTCGAGACTTTTCCGTGGTCGACGGTTTCGGGCTTGCCGTGAATGAAGATTACTTCTTCTTTTATCATGTCGTCGACTTTCTTTTTACCCATCATTCGGCGGACCATATCTGCCTGACCGAGGGTATATCCCGCGAGAGCCTGAACGATTTTCATAACCTGCTCCTGATACACTATACAGCCGTAAGTCTGTTTGAGTATAGGTTCGAGGAGGGGGTGCGCGTACGAAACGAGTTCGGGGTTATGTTTGCATTTGATGAATTTGGGTATCGAATCCATAGGCCCGGGGCGGTACAGCGACACCGCCGCGACTATGTCTTCTATACAGGTCGGTTTTAGTTCGCGCAGGAATCGCTGGAATCCGCCCGATTCTACCTGGAATACGGCTTTCGTGTTTCCCGTCGACAACATCGCGAAGACTTTCGGGTCGTCGTAAGACGAATGGTCGAAATCTATCTCTACGCCGTGATTTTGTCTGACGTATTCGATAGCCATCTTAATATCGGAAAGGTTTCGCAGCCCGAGGAAGTCCATTTTGAGGAACCCGAGGTGTTCGAGTTCGACGCCGGTGTACTGACTGGTTATATCCTCGCCGTTTCTGCCCAGCGGCATATGCTGATCGAGAATATCCGCGCCGATTATGACGCCGCACGCGTGCGTGCTCGCCTGTCTCGGCGAATCTTCGAGTTTCATCGCTATGTCGACGATCCTCGCGATTTCGGGGTCTTCGTTGTACATTTCGACCAGTTCTCTGACCGAATAGTCGACGCCGAAATCCTTATCCGTTTCCTTTGGGTGGTATTTGCCGAAAACCTTCATCAGGATATTCGGACGTTTAAGGTCGAACTCGTCGCCCTTTGCATTTTTTACCACCATTTTGTTGGGTATCGCCTTGGTTACTCTGTCAGCCTCGGAATAGGGCAGTTTAAGAACCCTTGCCACGTCTTTTACGGCGTTTTTCGCCGCCATCGTGCCGAACGTTACGATTTTACATACCCGGTCGTAACCGTATTTGCGGCGGACGTATTCTATTACTTCCTGTCTGCGGCTATCCTCGAAGTCTACGTCGAAATCGGGTGCCGAAACACGCTCGGGGTTTAAGAAACGCTCAAAGTAAAGGTCGTATTTAAGCGGGTCGATATTGGTAATGCCGATGAGGTACGCTACGATCGATCCCGCGCCCGAACCACGCCCGGGACCTACCGAAATGCCCATATTGCGGGCGGCGTTTATATAGTCCCAAACTATAAGGAAGTACTCTATAAAGCCCTGTTTTTGTATTACGGCCAGTTCGCTTTCTATACGTTCGCGTATCTCGGGCGTTTCCGCGCCGTATTTTTTCTTTATTCCCTCGTCTATGAGTTTGCGTATATATACTGTCGGGTCTTCGCCCGTGTCGGGGTGATAATGGGGGAACATATAATGCCCGTAGACAAATCCGAACCGACATTTGTCGGCGACTTCGATCGTGTTCGTTATCGCCTCGGGGTCGTCCTTGAACAGGGCGGACATTTCCTCTTCGGTCTTTAAGTAGAATTCGTCGTTAGGGAACCTCATTCGGTTGGGGTCGTCGTAATCCGCGCCCGTCTGCACGCAGAGAAGAACGTCCTGAGACCTCGCGTCGCTCTTTTCGACGTAGTGAACGTCGTTCGTCGCGACCAGTTTTATGCCGAATTTTTTGGAGTAAATGCGCAGGTATTTGTTTACTTCGGCTTGTTCGGGTATACCGTGATTCTGAAGTTCGAGGTAAAAATCTTCGCCGAACAGATTTTTATACCATTCGACGAGCCTTTCCGCCTCGTCGAACATACGCGAGGTTATAGCCCTCGGGATTTCGCCCGCCAGACATGCCGACAGGCATATAAGCCCTTCGTGGTGTTCGGCGAGTATTTTACGGTCTATTCTCGGTTTATAGTGAAATCCGTCGCGGAAAGCCACGGCGTTGAGATATGCTATGTTTTTGTAACCCGTTTCGTTTTTGCACAGTAAAACGAGGTGGTTAAGCCTCGGTTTGCCCTCGTGATTATACAGGTCTTCGCAAAGATAGAACTCCGTGCCGATAAGCGCTTTTATGCCGACCTTGTCGCAGGCGTCGAAAAAGGCGACCGCGCCGTACATGTTGCCGTGGTCGGTTATGGCGAGTGCGGGCATTCCGAGGGCTTTAGCCCTTTTCGTGACGGCGTTTATTCTCGCGGCGCCGTCCAGAATGCTGTACTCGGTATGAACGTGTAAGTGTACGAAATTTCCCATTTCAATCCATAAAATTGATTATTATATCGTTCTGAACGAAGAGATATTCGGGCTTTATAGCCAGACCCCCGTCGGTTATGTCAAGATACTTTTCGGATATTTTTATTTTATCCGCATATTTTTCTCTGAAATTCACGCCGAAACGATTCTTGAAATCGGCGAAATTTATACCCGCCGTCGTTCTGAGGGCAAGCATTATGTATTCAAACTCTCTCTCGTCGCCCTCGATTTCTTCCGAGAAGATTTCGGCGACTTTGCCGCGGAGTATGCATGCGACGTATTCGTCGATTTTTTCGGTGTTCGTAAATCTTCTTTCGCCGATGAACGACGATGCCGAAACGCCGAACCCGATATACTGTCCGCGTTGCCAGTAGTTCATATTGTGGCGGGAATAATATCCGTCTTTGGCGAAGTTGCTGACTTCATAGCGATCGAATCCGTTTTCTTTGAGATATTGTACGGCGTCGTCGTACAGGTCGGCGACTTCGTCTTCGCCCGGCAGATCGCCGTTTAAGTACTTGCCGTACATAATCGTGCCTTCTTCGGGTTTAAGCGCGTAACACGATATGTGTTTCGCGCCGCCTTTTACGGCAAGGTCTATCGTCGCTCGGACGTCGGCTTTCGTCTGATCTTCCAGACCGATCATTACGTCGACGCTTAAATTTTCGCCTTTCAGAAGTTCGCACGCGTAGAGAAAGTCTTTGGTATTGTGTATGCGGTTGAGTTTTCGCAGCATATTGTCGTCCGCGCTCTGCAGACCGACGCTGAAACGGTTGAATCCCGCTTTTTTATAGGCTTTTACTTTGTCGGGGGAGAGTGTGCCGGGATTGATTTCCAGCGTGATTTCGGCTCCGTCGGCGATTTTGTACAAATTGCGCAGTTGACGCATCGCGCCGACTATGTATTTTTCGTCTACGAACGACGGGGTCCCTCCGCCGAAATACACTGTGTCGAAGACATAGGCTTTCAGGGTTTCGGCTCTGCCTTTCATCTCTTTGTACAGACACCCGAAATATATTTCCGCCTTGCCGATTTCGCGCGGGTACGATGCGAAATCGCAGTAAATGCACTTGCTTTTGCAAAACGGAACGTGTACATAAATACCGCTCATATCACTTATCCTGACTGTCGATTTTAAGTATTGACATAAACGCCTCGCTCGGGACTTCGACCGAACCCAACTGACGCATTTTCTTTTTGCCCTCTTTCTGCTTTTCAAGCAGTTTTTTCTTTCGGGTGATGTCGCCGCCGTAGCATTTTGCCAATACGTCTTTTCTCAGCGCTTTTATGGTCTCCCTTGCGATGACTTTGCCGCCGACCGCCGCCTGTACGGGTATTTCAAACATCTGGCGGGGGATGACTTCTTTAAGTCTTTCGGCGAGCGCTCTTCCGCGGGCGTAGGCTTTGTCCTTGTGTACGATTATCGACAGCGCGTCGCATATGTCGCCGTTCAGCAACATATCAAGTTTGACTAGGTCGCTCTTTTCGTACCCCGTAATTTCGTAATCGAACGACGCGTAACCGCGGGTGCGGCTTTTAAGTCCGTCGAAGAAATCGAAGATTATTTCGTTGAGGGGCAGTTTGTAATTGAGTTTTACCCTTTTTGCGTCGAGATACGTCATATCGGTGAAGACGCCGCGCTTTTCCTGACACAGATCCATAATCGCGCCGACGTAATCGGGCGGAGTGTATATGTCCGCAGTTATTATGGGTTCTTCGCAGTAATCTATATACGAAACGTCGGGGAATTTGCTAGGATTGTCCACCACGAGAATTTCGCCGTCGGTTTTGTGAACTTTATAAGATACCGACGGGGCGGTGGTGATGATTTCCAGATCGAATTCGCGTTCGATGCGTTCCTGAATTATCTCCATATGCAACAGTCCGAGGAAACCGCAACGAAAACCGAAACCGAGCGCGTCGGAGTTGTCCGGCTCGAACGTAAGCGACGCGTCGTTCAGTTTGAGTTTCAGAAGAGCCTCTTTCAGATCGTTGAATTTACTGCCGTCAAGCGGGTATATGCCCGAGAATACGACGGGTTGTACTTTTTTATAACCCGGCAAAGGCTTTTCGGCGGGGTTGTTCGCATCGGTTATCGTATCGCCGACGGAGACGTCCTCTATACTTTTGATGCTTGCGGCGATATATCCGACTTCGCCTGCGGAAAGCGTTTTTTTAGGCACGAGGTGAGGGTTGAACGTTCCGACTTCGGTAACGTCGAATTGCTTGCTGCCGGTGAAAGTCTTTATTCTTGTGCCGACGCCTACCGTTCCGTCCATAATGCGTACGAAACATATGACGCCTTTGAAGTTATCGTAATAACTGTCGAATATGAGCGCGGAAAGCGGTGCGTCGTCGTCGCCGACGGGCGGCGGAACGAGTTTTACGACCTGCTCGAGTACCTGATCTATATTCGTTCCGTTTTTGGCTGAAATTCTCGGAGCGTCCGAGCCGTCCAGACCTATGACGTCTTCGATTTCTTTCGCGGTCGCGTCGGGGTCTGCCGACGCAAGGTCGATTTTGTTGATGACGGGTACGATTTCAAGATTGTTGTCAAGCGCGAGATAGCAGTTTGCCAGCGTCTGCGCCTCTATGCCCTGCGTCGCGTCCACGATAAGTATCGCCCCTTCGCATGCGGCGAGCGAACGCGAGACTTCGTAGGTAAAGTCGACGTGTCCGGGGGTGTCGATAAGATTGAAAACGTAGTCTTTGCCGTCTTTGGCGGTGTAAGCCATTCTTACGGGCGTAAGTTTTATCGTAATTCCGCGTTCGCGCTCGAGATCCATCGAATCGAGAAGTTGATCTTCCATATCTCTTTCGGCGACTTGCCCCGTCATTTCCATTATGCGGTCGGCGAGGGTCGATTTGCCGTGGTCGATATGCGCTACTATGCAGAAATTTCTTATATTGTCTTTGGCTCTTCTTGCCACTTGGCGGTTTCTCCTTAAAACTGAAAATTCTTCGATTTTATATTATATATAAAAAAAACTTTTTTGGCAAGCCATTTGACGGTTATAATTGATATAACTATATTCGATAATTATATATCGATAAGGTTGACAAACGCTTTCGCGCGGTGGTACAATACGCTCGGAATTAAAAATTTTTAAGGCGGTTAAAAATGAAAACGAGGATAAAAGACGATTTTTGGCTTATGAAGACCCCGGTGGCGCACCGCGGATTACACGGAGACGGTATACCGGAAAACAGCGCGGCGGCTTTTGAAAACGCTATAAAAAACGGATACCCGATAGAGATGGACATTCAGCTTACGAAAGATCTCGTACCCGTTGTATTTCACGACGACGACATGAAACGCATGACGGGCGTCGATGCGAAAATTCAGACCAAAACGCTTGTCGAAGTCAAAGAAATGCGTCTTGCAGGTACGGACGAAAAGATAATGACGTTCGAGGAATTTCTTACTTTCGTAAACGGGAGAACACCTGTCGTAATCGAGTATAAAACTCAGCCCGACAAGGAAATAATAGTCGATAAGACTCTGCCGTTTCTCGATGCGTACAAGGGCGAATTCGTCGTGCAGTCTTTCGACCCTATGATCGTCGGAACGCTGAGAAAACGTCGTCCCGAATTCATACGCGGACAGTTGATCTGTCGCGACAGGCATAAAGATCAGAAGTGGATAGTCGACCGTATGCTTGCGAACGGATTATTCAATTTTATATCGAAACCCGATTTCATAAACATAAACGCAAAATATCTGCCGTTGCCTGAGTCGATGTGCCGCGGTAAAAGGGTTATCTGCTGGACAATCCGCAACGAGGAAGACAGGCAAAAAGCGGAAAAATACGCGGACAATTATATATTCGAGTATATCCGTCCGTGAACGTTTTGTAAAAAACATAAGCCGCTAAATCATCCGGCGACGAAAAGGAGATAAAATGGTTAAAAATTATACGGTGGGCGGAATGACGTGTTCCGCCTGCTCGGCAAGAGTTGAACGGTGCGTCAAAAAACTGGACGGCGTAAAATCGGTTACGGTCAATCTTCTGACGGGCGCGATGAGCGTTACTTCCGACGTCGATCTGACTGCCGAAATAAGAAAGGCGATTACCGCCGAGGGGTATACCGTCAAAGAAGGGTTTGCCCATAAACGCGGCGGCGAAAGGGAAAAACAACTGAAAAGAAGGCTGATAATCTCTCTGCCGCTCGTCGTCGTGCTTATGTACGTCGCGATGGGGTCTATGATAGGTCTGCCCGAGCCGAAATTCCTCGACGCGATGCAGATGGAGGGCGCGATTTCGGGTTCGCTGGTTCAGGCTGCGCTCGCCGCGATTATAATTGCCGTGAATTTCGATTATTATATACGCGGGTTCAGAAATCTTTTCACGCTGAAACCGAATATGGACAGTCTGGTCGCGCTCGGCTCGTCTGTTTCGTATCTGTACGGAATATTCGCCGTTTCGATGATAATAAAGGGGCATATCGAAAGCAATCACGCGCTGATGCATGCGTATATGCACAATCTGTATTTCGAGGGCGCCGCGATGATCGTCGCGCTTATAACTCTCGGTAAGTACCTCGAAGAGAAATCCAAAAACAAGACGACGTCGGCGATAGGAAAGTTGCTCGAACTCGCCCCCGACGTCGCGATTGTCGAAAGAGACGGGGCGGAAGTCGAAATTCCTTCCGCAGAACTCGTAAAGGGCGATATAGTCGTGCTGAAAGACGGCGCAAGGGTTCCTTGCGACGGTAAAATCGTCTCGGGCAACGGTTACGCCGACGAGTCCGCAATTACGGGCGAAAGCATGCCCGTTTATAAAAAAGAGGGCGACAAAGTCGTCTGCGGAACGGCTTTCGGCGGCGGATATTGCAAATTCGTCGCGGAAAACGTCGGCGAAGACAGTACGGTTTATAAGATAGTCAGACTTGTCGAAGACGCGAATTCGACAAAAGTGCCGATCGCCAGAGTCGCGGATACCGTCGCGGGATATTTCGTTCCCGCCGTCATGGGCATATCTCTGATTGCTTTTATAGCGTGGCTTGCGGCGGGGTACGGCGTGTCGTTCGCGATAAATATCGCGGTGTCTGTACTCGTGGTGTCGTGTCCGTGTGCGTTGGGGCTCGCCACGCCCGTCGCGCTTATGGTCGGTACGGGTAAAGCCGCCGAAAACGGAATTCTGGTAAAGAGCGGCGAGGCGTTGCAGAAACTTTCGCAGGTAAACACCGTAATGCTCGACAAAACGGGTACGCTGACGGCAAACAAGCCTCAGATTACGGGAATAGTTACGCTTAGCGGAGACGAAAACGAAACGATAGGTCTTGCCGCATCTGCCGAAAGCCAGAGTTCGCACCCGCTCGCAAAACCTGTGATTGCTCTTGCGAAAGAGCGTGGAATCGCCTTATCGGCGGTTGAAAATTTCAATCCCGTCGCCGGTCGCGGTCTTACAGCCGACGTAACAGGCAAGAGGGTCGTCGTCGGAAATCTGAGACTTATCAGAGACGAACTTCCGCTCGACGACGCGACGCTTAAAACCGCATCTTCCGCGGCGGACGAAAATCCGACCGTGCTTTTCGTAGGGGTCGACGGTGTGCTTAAAGGGTATTTCGTTGTCGAAGACGCCGTTACTGACGAGGCGCGCGCGGCTGTCGGAGAATTCAAGGCGATGAAGATGAAAGTCGTCATGCTTACCGGCGATAACGAGCGCGCGGCGAAAAAGGTTGCAGGCGAACTCGGTATAGATTATAAAGCGGGCGTCCTGCCGGAAGATAAATATTCCGAAGTCGTAAAGGCTACCGGAAACGGCGCGAAAACGCTTATGATAGGCGACGGCGTGAACGACGCGCCCGCGCTTACCGCGGCG
>USHO01000038.1 GCA_900554485.1 uncultured Eubacteriales bacterium | reverse complement strand
GAGAGCCGCCTCGCAGCCGGCGTGTCCCGCGCCGATGACTACCGCGTCGTAAACGCCTTCTGTAAACTGTTTCATATTACTTTTTAAGAATGAGATTGCGGACGTCCTTTACCGTGGTTGCGGTTTTGGGGCTGTCCTTTACGAGTTCGGCTATTTTGTCCCTTGCGTGAATGACCGTCGTATGGTCTCTTCCGCCGAGAGCCTGTCCGACGGACACGAGCGGAATAGACAAAAGGTCGGTCATAAGATATGCGCAGATCTGCCGGGGTTCGACTATCTCTTTATTCTTCTTTTTGCCGACGAGATCGGCTTTGGAAATCTTGAAAAAAGAGCATACGGCGTTTATAACGTCGTCTGTCGTGAGGTTTTCGTCGCGTTTATCCGCGGGCGCGCTTTCGGCAAGAGCGTCTTTCGCAAGGTCGAGCGTAATAGGCTTTTCGTGCAGCATAGACGCGAATATAACCTTGTTGAGCATTCCTTCGAGAGACCTTACGTCGTTATCCGAAAGTTCGGCAAGGTAAAGCGCGACGTCGAGCGAAAGTATGAATTTCTTCGCTTCGGCTTTCTTCTGCAGTATGGCTATTTTCGTCTCGACGTCGGGCGGCAGAACCTGCGCCATAAGCCCGCACTCGAAACGCGTGGTAAGCCTGTCGGACAAAAGCGACAATTCTTTCGGCGCGCAGTCCGCCGTCAGCACGATCTGCTTATTCTGACCGTATAATTCGTTGAAGGTATGGAAAAACTCCTCCTGCGTGGCTTGTTTCCCCGCGAGGAACTGTATATCGTCTATCAAAAGCACGTCGACGTTGCGGTAACGATTGCGGAACGCCACGCCTTCTTTTTCGTAAGCCCTGCCCGAGCGGATATTGGAAATAAGATCGCTGGTGAACTTTTCGCAAGTGGCGTAAAGTACGGTCATAAGAGGGTTATTGCTCTTTATATAATTCGCTATCGCGTGCATTATGTGGGTTTTGCCAAGCCCCGCCCCGCCGTAAATAAACAGGGGGTTATATCCCGACCCGGGATTCTCGGCTACGGCTTTCGCGGCGGCATAAAGATACCTGTTGCAGTCGCCGACGACGAAGGTGTCGAAAGTGTATTTGGGGTTGAGCGGCGTGGATTCTATCTCGTCTTTTTCGGTCTCGAAAACACGCTGATTCATATAATCTTCTTTACCGTCGCCGACGTATACCTTTACGTCGGTAAGCCCCGTACCGGCGACTTTAAGCGCGTCGCGGATCTTGTCTATCACCTTTTCCGCCTGCTGCGCGAATAACTTCGACGGCGTGACAAGCACGAGTTTACGCCCGTCGATGTCTACGGGTTTAAGCTGCTCGATATAAGTCGAATAAGTTATGGGGCTTATGGTTTTCTGTAATTCGCCGAGCGCTTGCTGCCAGGCTATTTCGTATCCTTCCATTCCGTCCTCTTCTGCGGCGATATAATCGCCCGAAAAACGTTTTTCAAAGCGAAAACGCTTTACTATTTTCGTAGTATTTTATATAATATAATAAAATCCGAAAAAAATCAAGACTTTAAGCAGATGAACGTCAAAAAACTTCAACTAACCGATTTCCGCAATTACGAACACGAGACGTTTGAATATTGCGACGGTATAAACATCGTCAGCGGCGGCAACGCGCAGGGCAAAACCAACTCGGCGGAGGCTATTTTCTACCTCTGCGCGGGCTATTCGCCGCGGGCAAACAGAGACCGTCAGGTTATTCGCCGCGGAGCGGAAAAAGCCTCGATCGTCGGCATTGCGGACGGGATTTACGGCAGCGTCAAAGTCGGCATCGATTTCTATTCCGACAACGCTAAAGAAGTTAAGGTAAACGACGTTAAAATCTCGCGCAGCGGAGAACTGCTGGGCAATATCAACTCGGTTTTTTTCAACCCCTCGGAACTCCGCCTTATTCAGGACGCGCCCGAAGACAGACGCAGATTTCTGGACGTTTCGCTGTCTCAGTTGTCGCGTCAATACTACTACGCCCTGCAACGCTACAAGAAAATTCTGTCGCAGAGAAACGCTCTTCTGAAAGACCCGAACCGCGGGCTTGTGCTTGACACTCTGCCCGTCTGGGATAAAAGTCTCGTCAAGGCGGGCGCGAAGATTATATACGAAAGAAACGCCTATATAGAGCGTTTATCGCCGCTGTGCGAAGAGGCGCATTCTTCGATTACAGGCGGAAAAGAAAGCATCAAAATCGAAAGCGAACAGAAATTCGAGGGAACCGAAAGCGAAATCGCGGATGCGTTTGAAAAAGCCCTTGCCGAGCGCGCCGAAAAGGATACGGACCTCGGGTATACGTCGATAGGTCCGCACCGCGACGACCTTAAAATAAAGGTCGACGGAACGGACGTCAAAACCTACGGATCGCAGGGGCAGCAACGTACCGCCGCACTCGCGCTGAAACTTGCAGAAACCGAGATTTTCAAAGAGCGTTACGGAGAATACCCCG
The DNA here is from genome assembly GCA_900554485.1 of uncultured Eubacteriales bacterium. Lineage (GTDB taxonomy): Bacteria > Bacillota > Clostridia > Christensenellales > Borkfalkiaceae > UBA10281. Next base: position 6,857 of record USHO01000038.1, on the reverse strand, counting down.
TGCTTATTCTGGACGACGCCATGAGCGAACTCGACCGCGGAAGACGCAAAAGACTTATAGACGGCGTAAAAAAAATGCAGACCATAATAACCTGTACCGAACCCGACTGCGTGCCGGATTACGATAAATACAAAAACGTTTTCATAGAAAACGGAAAAATCATAAAGGAGTAAAAATGAGCGATTGCACACACGATTGCTCTTCGTGCAAAGACACCTGCGAAAAGAAAGATTTTCTCGCAAAACCGCGCGAAGACACCAGAATAAAGAAAATTATAGCCGTCGTAAGCGGCAAAGGCGGCGTCGGCAAATCGATGGTTACCGACCTTCTCGCCTCGGCGACGTTGAAAAAGGGATATAAAACCGCCGTACTCGACGCCGACATCACGGGTCCGTCCGTACCGAAGGCTTTCGGTATTACAGACAAAGCGTTGGCTCTGGAAGACGGCAGCGGAATTCTGCCCGTAACGACGACGCAGGGCATTAAGGTAATGTCTATGAATCTGCTTTTACCGTCCGACGGCGACCCGGTCGTATGGAGAGGTCCCGTCATAAGCGGCGCGGTACAACAATTTTACACCGACGTCGTATGGGGCGACGTGGATTATATGTACGTCGACATGCCGCCGGGAACGGGCGACGTTCCTCTGACGGTGTTCCAGTCTCTGCCGATCGACGGAATAATAGTCGTAACCACCCCGCAGGATCTCGTTTCGATGATAGTCGAAAAGGCGGTAAAAATGGCAGAGATGATGAATATAAAAATTTACGGCATAGTCGAAAACATGAGTTATATCGCCTGCCCGCATTGCGGCGAAAAACTCTATCCGTTCGGCAAAAGCGCGATAAACGAAGTCGCCGCAAAATATTCCCTGCCCGTCCTTGCGGCGTTGCCGATAGACGAAAAACTTTCGGCGGCTGCCGATAAAGGCGAAATCGAAACCGCGGACTGCCCTGCGATAAACGGCGCCGTCGAGGCGGTTACGAGACAATGAAACGGCTTAAAGCGGCGGCGGCAAACATCCTTACCGTCCTGGTTACCGTATCGGCGTTTTTAATCGCGGGTTTTATAGCGATAATCGTGCCCGCGACGAGCAACACATTCTACAAGACGCAATTCGCAAAGCACGGAACGCTTGAAAAAGTAAGGGCGCAGGCGGAATATCTGAACGACGAAAAAGCCGCCGAATACGTCGGAAACCTTACGGAAGAACAACTTCTGTCGCTGATGAATCACACCATGCGTTACTGTCTGTACCTCGAAGACGATCTTAACATAACCGTCGACGGCGCGAAACTCGAAATCTTTCTGGACGAACGCGGCGAGACTCTTAATTCGGGGTGTCTCGAACGCACGCATATGGCGGACGTGAAAAAACTGTTCGGCGGCGGAATGATCATGGTCGCCTGCGCGGCGGTAATCTTCGTCGTCACGCTGATTCTGGGTATAATTTATAAAAAGGCGTACTATATGTACTGTCGAAAAACGGTATTTATAACCATGGCGGCATGTCTTGCCGTACTTGGCGCGGTTGCGCTTGCCGCGGCGATAAACTTCGACAAAGCTTTCACTGTCTTTCACGAAATATTTTTCTCCGGCAAACAGTGGCAGTTCGGCTACGGAGTGATGATAGCGATGATAGGCGAAATATTTACGGGCATCGTACCCGTAATAGCGGGCATATGGATCGTCCTGCTTATTCTTCTTATTGTCTCCGTCGCTCTTTACAATAAAAAATTATCCGGATTACCGGCATAAAAACGGCAGGGCTTTGTCAAACCCCGCCTGTTTTTTACTTTATTTTGTAAAAACAAAGCGAAATCGGGGCGAAAATCGCCGCGGGCGTCAAAATGCTTTGACAAATAACGAATTATAGTATAATATATACTCGAAGTAATATACGAAAAAACGGCGATTTATGTTCGGTTACGTTAAACCCGAGGTTCCTTACCTCTACATCAAAGACGATACGCTTTTCAAATCCCTTTACTGCGGACTCTGCAAAAGCATAGGAGCGCAATGCGGTCAGACGGCGCGTTTCGCCCTGACTTACGACGTCGCGTTTTTTTCGGCGCTGATTCACAACCTCGCCGGCGAAGACGTAAAGATTAAGTACGAACGTTGCGCCGCGCATTGGATAAAACGCCGCCCCGTCGCGAAACGTGACAGACTCACCGACTTTTCGGCATGTCTCAATTCGGTTCTCGCCTACTACAAACTGCTTGACGACGTCGTCGACGAGCATAAAGGCGGAATGAGAGCCGCGCTGTTCAAAAAAGGCAAGAAACGAGCCGATAAAAAATACCCCGAAATGTCGAAAATCGTATCCGTCGGATACAACGAACTCTTTGCTCTCGAAAAGGCAAATTGCGAAAGTACGGATATGGCGGCGGAACCGTTCGCGCAGATGTTGGTTAAACTGTCCGATTACGCGCTTGGCGAAAAGGCAACCGAAAGCGGAAGACTTATCTTTTACTTCCTCGGCAAATGGATTTACCTTGCAGACGCGCTCGACGATTACGACAAAGACGTCAAAAAAGGAAATTACAACCCGCTTTATCTCGAATTCGGACGGTTGCCCGACGTAAAAACTCTTAAAGAAACCCGCGGCGCGGATCTGAATTTCGCGTTTTCGTCGATATTTGCGGGGCTTAAAGAAAATCTGGCGCGCACGAAATTTTACTTCAATCACGATCTGATAGACAATGTGTTACTGCGCGGAATACCGTCCGTAACGCTTAAAATACTTAAAAAAGGAACCGAAAAAAAATGAAAGACTTATACGAAATATTCGGCTTGACCGCCGACTGCACCGACGAAGAGTTAAACGCGAAATACGCCGAACTCAGGGCAAAATATTCCGAAGACAGATTCCTCGAAGGCGAAAAGGGCAACGAGGCGGCAAGCAAACTCACCGAACTCGAATCCGCCTATCGCGAAATTCTGTCGCTCCGTCAGGAACAATCTTTCTCGGCTCAGACAGACAGCGGTCTTTACAAAGAAGTCGAAGATCTCATCAAAAACGGCAATCTTTCCGCCGCTCAGGACAAACTCGACTCTTTCAACGAACGCGGTGCCGAATGGCACTATCTGCAATCCGTGCTTTTCTACAAGAAAAACTGGCTTAACGAGAGCAAAAAGCAACTCGAAATAGCCATGCAGTCGGATCCGACGAACGCAAAATATAAAGACTCTTACGACAAACTCGTCAAAAAGATAAACAGCGATGCCGATAAAAACTTCACGAGTTATTCGACCGGCAAAGAGTCCAAGCCCGACTACGAGGGCGAACAGTCCCAGATGGGCGGTAACGGCTGTCTCGAATGGTGCTGCGAAATGGCTATCTGCAATATGGCGCTCAACTGCTGCTGCAACTGCAGATAATGAAAGATTCCAAACTGATCGCCCTGTCGGCGATAGCGACCGCTATGGCGGTCGTTGCTTTAATTGCGGGTGTGTACGTTCCTGTTCTGGAATATTCCGCGCTGTTCATAGCAAGTCTGTGTTCTATGTTGCCGCTTGCAAAAAAAAGCGTCAAAGGCGCGATTTTATCGTTCGCGGCGACAAGTCTTCTTGCGGCGTTTACCGCTATCGCTCAACCCGCCATGATAATTTTCTACGTCGTCTTTTTCGGTCTGCACCCGACCGTCAATTATATCATGCGCGAAAAGAATTTCAATAAAGTTCTCGGCGTTTTAATAAAAGCGGCGTGGTTTGTCGGGGCAGTTCTGCTTATTTATTTCACCTTCGGCGAATTTTTGACCGAAGGCACTTTTCTCGAAAGAGAAGAAGTCAAAAAATACGTTCTGCTTATTTTAACCGTCGGCGGCGCGTTGTTGTTTATCGTCTACGATTTGCTGATGAACCGGTTTCAGAAGTTCGTCGACATAACCGTAGCAAGATTGAAATTCTGATTTAAGGGGTAAGCCGCTTAAGGAAAACGGCAGATTTTTACTATGGTCAAAAACGGAAATTACGTCGGGGTCGTTTCGCGCCTCGGCTCGAACGGAGAGGGAATCGTCAAAACGGAAGACTGCACGGTATTCGTTCCGTATGCCCTCCCGCAGGAAAAAATAAAATATAAAGTACTCAAAATCAAAAAGAACGTGGCTTTCGGCAAAGTTATCGAAGTATGCACTCCCGCCGAAGAGCGTATCCGCCCAAAATGCCCCGTTTACGAAAAGTGCGGCGGCTGTCAGTTGCAACACTTAAAATACAAACTTCAACTAAAACTTAAAAGTCAGATAGTAAAAGACTGTCTGTCGAAAATAGCGTTCGTCGACTATGACGTTCCGTCCGCGATAAGGAGCGATCTGGAATACGGTTACAGAAACAAACTTCAACTGCCCGTACGCGCAGGCGAATTCGGTTGCGAGATCGGCTTTTTCGCGCAGAACAGTCACAGAATAGTGCCCGTTACGGGTTGCCCGATTCAACCCGAATGGTGCAATCGGATAATCGCCGTCATAAGGGACTATATACGCAGATTTTCGATACCCGTATATAACGAAGAAACGGGAACGGGACTCGTGAGGCACGTCGTCGTGCGCGACGTCGACGGGAAACTCCTCGTAACGATCGTGATAAACGGCAGAGAACTGCCCCACAGCGCGGCGCTTATAGAAGACCTTAAATCCGACTTCAAACAATTCAGCCTGTTTCTGAACATAAACGAACGCAACGACAACGTCATTTTAACCGACGAATACGTCTGCCTGTACGGCAGAAAAAACGTTACGAGTTCGGACCTCGGAATAAAGTTTGAAATCGGTCCCGGATCGTTTATGCAGGTCAACGACGGCGTAAGAAGAAAACTGTATCAGGACGCTTTGAAGGCTGCCGAAATAACGCCGGATACGACGGTTATCGACGCTTACAGCGGAGCGGGAATGCTCACGGCGATATTTGCGTCGAAAGCAAAGAAATCCATCGGTATAGAGATTGTCAAAGAGGCGGTCGAATGCGCCGACGATCTTAAAATCCGAAACGGACTCGAAGGCAGAATGGAAAACATAAACGCCCCGTGCGAAGAGGCATTGCCCGCAGTCCTTGAAAATGCGCGAAAAAACGGCGACGACTGCGTACTCGTACTCGACCCGCCGAGACAAGGCGTAGACGAAAAACTCATCGATTGTATAAAAGAAACTCTGCCCGACCGCATACTGTACATATCGTGTTCGCCGCAGACTTTGGCGCGCGACGTCGGACTTCTTACCGGCACGCTCGTCCGCGACGGAGATAAACTGATAAAGAGCGACGGCAACGGGAAATACGAACTCGTATCCGTTCAGCCGTACGATATGTTCCCTCAGACCAAGCACGTCGAAACGTTAGTCGTATTATCCCACAAAAAACCGGATTCGCATCTTGAAGTGAAAATCGATTTTGACAACATACGAAACAAATGACTACGGCAATAAAAGCGGCAACGAAACATTTTGAAATCATATAAAAACATTAAGGTCGAAGAGAAAATCTTCGGCTTTTTTGTTTATATAAGCAAAATATTCATTGATAGAATTCACGAAACCACGAATTTTTGATCGTGCAAAATTTGCACTCTTGTGTGCAAACTCTGATTTTCATGTGCAAACTTACGATTTTGTGCGCAAACTCGCATTTTATCATTTATTTTTTTCATTTTTCCGATTTGTAGACGGTTTTGACAAAGTTTTTGAATTTTTTCGCGCAGCCGCGGTAAATACCGATATTCCGACAACGATTATCGGACATAAAAAAAACGACGAACCGAAGTTCGTCGTTTTCGTTTAACTTAAAATTAAAGGATTTCTTCGACCTTAGCCGCTTTACCGGTAAGATCACGAAGATAATAGAGTTTAGCCCTTCTGACTTTACCTCTTCTTACAACCTTGATGTCGGCAACCTTCGGGGAATGAAGGGGGAACGTTCTTTCAACGCCGATACCGTAAGAAACTCTTCTGACGGTGAAAGTCTCTCTGATACCGCTGTTCTTCCTGGCGATGACTATGCCCTCGAAAGCCTGTATTCTCTCTTTCGTACCTTCGATAACCTTGAACGAAACCTTAACGGTGTCGCCTACGTTAAATTCGGGAACGCTGCCTTTCAAATTCTCTTTTTCGATCTGTTCGATAATATTCATTGACTTAAACCTCCGTAATACTACGCGTTCGTGACCATTCTTCGTCAGAGGACCGCGCGAAGTCTATCATATTCTATCATATAAACGTCTTTATTGCAAGCGTTTTTCAAGCCGTTTTTTTATTTTTTGAAAATTTTCGGCGCAACGCCCGTTTTTGCCCCGCAACGAGTTTTTGCGTGACTCCGCAGAGAAATTTCAGCAACGGAAACGCCGCGAGCGACGACAAAAGGTTGAACACGGTATGAAAATCCGCCATCGCCCTGCCCGCGTCGGTTGCGGAATGCGGAAAGATTACCGGCAAAAAATTCTTTGCCGCTACAAGAATCGGCAGAAACAAAATCGCTCCGAAAGCATTGAACACGAAATTAAAAACAGCCGCCTCCCTTGCGGGTTCGGACTTATTTGCCGACGACAGAATGACTGCCGCGCAACTGCCGACGTTGGAACCGGTTATTATGAATATCGCCCTGTAAAACGCCGCGAAAGAGTTTTCCGAAAACGTTATCAGTATGCCCGTTATCGCCGAAGAACTCTGCGTGACCGCCGCCACCGCCGCGCCGAACAGAAACAGCAGAAACGGGTTATCCACATATGCGAATCCGCTTAAAAAATCATATGATTTCAAAGCGTTTATCCTGCCGGACAAAGCGGACAGCCCCGATAACATAAGACCGAACCCGACAAGCGCGTCGCCGACGTTTTTCAGCGTTTTGTTTTTGAAAAAACCGAAAAAATA
>USHO01000037.1 GCA_900554485.1 uncultured Eubacteriales bacterium | reverse complement strand
TTTCCACTGCGCCAGTATTTTTACGTTCGTCGTCAACATAGGATTACCGACGACTTCGGTAATGTCGTTTTTAAGAATGTTTTTCCACATTCTGTCGATTATCATCGCCGTGACACCCGAATTTCTGTATTCGGGAGCCGCGCATATCAACGTAAGTTCCAGCACCTTGGGATGATTTATCGCATGAATAATCCCCGGAAGACTCCCGATTACGCTGCCCTTATGCTTATTGATAACGTGCCCTATGGACGGTATAGCAACGCCGAACGCGGCTATTTTATCGGTTTTTTCGTCGAGAATGACCGAGAAATAATCGATATTTATAACCGATGCGAATTGCTTGATGACGTTTTTACGGGTATCGCCTTTAAGTTCTATATAACAATCGAGATCTTTATACGCCTCGTTATAGCAATCGAAAAATTTATCGCCGTATTTACGGATTATCTGCATGACAGACATTTTACCCGCAAGTTCTCTGAACCCGGAACGCCTTGCGACCGCTTCGCCCAACTTTCCGTAACGAGGGTCGTAATTTTCTATCGAGAATTTCATTTCGACCCACTCGCTTTCCTTACGATAACCGAGTTTTTCCATTATGCGAGGATAGTATTCGTAATTATAATTGGTCGCATACGTAGACAATCTGTCGAATCCGAATGTCAGCATCCCTTCTCTGTCGGTATCGTTGAAACCCCACGGACCGTGCATCTCGTTCATACCCATCGATCTGCCGAAATCGGCAACCGCATTCAATAGCGCGGCGGCGACTTCTTCGTCGTCGATAAAATCGAAACGAGAAAATCTTATGCGTTTCTGCGAGAACTTTTCGTTGCTTGCGTTTACTATTATACCCGCTATTCTTCCGACAAGTCTGCCGTCTTTATACGCTAGAAAACACTTTACTTCGCACCCCTCTGCGGCAAAATTGACTTTTTCGTTTTTGACGTTTTTTTCGTCCGCCGTAAAAGACGGAACGAAATAAGGATTCCCTTTATAAAGCAAAATCGGGAACGTCGCAAATTTTTTCATCTGCGATCTGGTTTTTGCCTCTACTACTTCGATCATAATTTCTCCGACGTCGTACGCCCGATACTTGTCGGACACCGACTTTTAACCGTTTAGTATACACATATTTAGGTCAGTGTGAGAATTATAACACTTTTCGTCGAAAAAATCAATCAAATGACGGAAGATACGCGTATCAGTCGTCTTTTTTTTCAGGTACGACCGCTTTCATCGGTTTTTCGTCTTTCAATGACATAACATAATTTTCATAATCCTGTTCCGTCATCTTTCTGACGGGATGTTTTTTCTTTCTGCTCATAAAAAATACCTCCCTACGCTATTTTGCGCCGCGCGGGAGGTTTTTATACTTTTATTGCAATTCTTCTACCGTATGAGCGATAAACGTTATGTGATCGCCGACACGCTCGAGGTTGGATACGAGGTTGATGAATACCGCGCTTGACTCGGGAGGGCAACTTCCGTCGTTAAGGCGTTTTATATGTCCGTCTATAAGCGAACGACGCATACCGTCGACCATATTTTCTATGCTTTCGAGATCATCGAAACGCGTTTTATCGAAAGTATCGAAAATCTCTATCGCGAGTTTATACATTTCGACGAGTTTGCCGTACATCGTCGTTAAGTCTTTAAGAACGCTGTCGGAAAATTTAAGCCCTTTTTCGACGTAAGATCTCGTATATTTGACAAAGTTATCCGAAATCTCGGATATACGGAGCATGTCGCCGATAGCATGATACATTATGGATATTTTCTGGTCGTCGTGTACGGATACGTTTGTACCCGATACCTTGATGAGATAATCCGTAATCTGTTTGGATATAAGCGTTATGTCCTCGTTTTCGGCATTGATATCTTCCGCAAGAGACGTGTCGCGCGCCATAAACGCATCAAACGATTTACCGAGCGCATCCATACATTTATCGCCCATTGCGACGGTTTCTTTCTGCAACTGCGCTATTGCGACGGTCGGAGTACTTAAAATACGCTCGTCCATATAAGTGATATGCATTACTTCTTTCTGCTTTTTATCCCTTATGATAAACTCGGTAGTTCTGACTATCAATTTGGTAAGCGGAAGAAATAACAAAGTACATATGCTGTTAAACGTAAGATGGAATATCGCAAGCTGCATGCGCGCCGACATCTTGGCATCCCCGCCGAAATCTATGAGCGGTACCCAGAAATCGTCCATGAAACCATTCCACGCGACGAGAATTATAAGGAATAATATCGAGCCGCAGAAGTTAAACAGGAAGTGAATAAGAGCGGCGCGTTTAGCGTTTGTCGTCGCCCCCATGGAACTTATAAGCGCCGTTACGCAAGTACCGATATTCGTGCCGAGAACTATATATAAAATCGCGTTACCGCCGCTGCCTATCTGAATACCTGCGGTGAGCATGGAAAGCAAAATCGCGTTTACAGCCGTCGAAGACTGCATTATAGCCGTTATCAACGCGCCGATAAGCAACAGCGCGACGGGTTCTAAAAATGCAGGATTAATTTCCATTCTGAGAACCGACTGCAAAGTCGGGTTGTCTTTCATCGCGCCGCTGCACGCCGATATAATGGTCAAGCCGAAAAATACAAGTCCGAACCCTGCGGCGGTTAAGCCCCAACTTTTAATCTTGCCGTTTTTGCAAATCATCGAAACGAATATTCCGATAAAAGCAAAAATCATAAAATAAATACCTACGTCCGCCATACCGACCGCAAGAAGAATGGTCGTTACGGTCGTACCTATGTTAGCCCCCATTATAATAGCGGTTGCCTGCGCGAGAGTCATCATACCCGCGTTTACGAAACCGATAACCATTACGGTAGTCGCACCGCTGGACTGCATAAGAATCGTCGCTCCCGCGCCTATGCCTACCCCCGCGATTTTACTTTTCGACGTCTTGTCGAAGAGTTTTCTCAAACCCTTGTTAGCCACCCTCTGCAAATTTTCCGACAGGAGTTTGAACCCTATCAGAAACGCGCCGAGAGCGGCAAGCATATAAAAGATTACCACATAGGTCGGGTCAAAAGTTACTTTCATTCGTTTTCCTTTTCCGCAATATCGCGCGGAAGTCCGGCATTTCAAAAAACCGTTATAAAATTACAAAAATCGCCCTACGAATTATAATAACTTATTTTAAGTAAAATAGCAAACGTTAAACAAGCGTTTGTTTTAATTTTTTTTGTTTACGCAAATTTTAATTTGATAAAACGGTTGACAAAACGGGTGAAATGCTTTATTATGTTAATCGTTGCCGATAAACCGACAACAAAAACGATATGCGGGTATGGCGGAACTGGCAGACGCGTTAGATTCAGGTTCTAATTTTCGCAAGGAAGTGGAGGTTCAAATCCTCTTACCCGCACCATAAAGACACACGCAAAAGGAGCGTATAAAACTCCGACGCGTGTGTCTTTTTCTATGTAAAACAAGGGTAAATTGCCGTTTTCGTGGCAGTTTACCCTTTTTGTTGTTTCTTCGCATATCGCCGCAGGGATTTGTTCTTCACTCGCTTTGGAAAACCTCAAGCCTTTAACGATTGCACAAAAAGGATTTTTGCACGATAAGGAGCGTATGATTTCTTCTGTCTTAATCAACGAAAAAATGACCGACCGCACTCTTATGAACGCAGTCGGTCGTTTGCTTATAAAGTTTCTCTTACTGTTATTCCGTACTCGAAATACTTTTTAATGGTATTGAACTTTTATTTACCCATCTCCAAATAAATGTTTTTAATTGCTTCAAGACCTGCTTTTTCGCCGTTCTCTACCGCCTTGCCATACATTTCGATTGCTTTCTTGTAATCTTTTCGCACGCCGAAACCGTTTTCATAACAGATTCCGAGATTGTGATACGCAACACCCGAACTGTACTTTTCAGCAGCAGTCCTAAAACACTTAACCGCTTCTTTTTTGTCTTCTTTCACGCCGTTGCCTTGAAGATAGCAAAGTCCGATATTGATAATCGCCTCGTTCTCGCCGAGATTGTATGCGTCGGTAAATAATTCAAAGGCTTTTTTATAAGCCTCTTCGGTTTTGACGGTGTAGTAGTAATAAAGCCCCATTTGCAGGCACGCCGACGGATTTTCGCCTTTAACGCTCTGTTTCAGCCAATGAAGTGCCTTATCTTTATCGGGTGTTACGCCGTAATATCCGCAAGCGTACGCCATACCGAGATTATACTGCGCGGCGGCGTTGCCGAGTTTCGCGGCTCGTTTGAAAAGTTTAAGGGCGGTTTTCTCATCCTTTTCAAGCCCGAGTTCGTCGCCGAGATACGCTTCCGCCATTCGTTCGATTGCATCCGGAAAGTCCATTTCCATTGCCATCTGATAATAAAACAGCGCATTTTTGTAATCGGCTTTTTTGGTTTCGTAAATCGTCGCCATACACCAATAAACGCCGACATAATCCAAATCGCACTGTGCAAAACAATCGAGCGTGTCGTCATACTTGCCTTTTTTGTAATAGTAATACCCTAAATCGAGAAGAGCGTCGTCTTGTCCGAGTGCCGCCGCTTTTTTAAGATAATAAATATATGCCTTTTTGTCGGGTTCTACCTTATACATACCCGTTTCGCGAACTCTTGCGTACATATAAAGGCTTTCGGGATCGTTGTGGTGAACGCCGTCCAAAAGATATTTCAAACCTTTTTTGTAGTCGTGCGGAACAAACCTGTCGTTCAGATATACATACGCCAAATCGAAATTAAGCGAGTATTCGCCGAGGCTCAATCCCTTTTCGTACCACTCTATGGCTTTGGGAACGTCTTTTAGTTCCTCGTTGTTTAAGTATATGAAGCCTATCTTTTTTGCAACCTCTATATCTCCGAGATAAAAAGCACGCTCGTAGTATTTCAGCGCGTTTTTGACGTTTTCGATCTCGGAATCTTCAATCGGCGTATTGAAATAATACAAATCGCCGAGAGATCTTGCCGCTGCCGCCACACCCAAATCGGAGGCTTTGGCGTAACACTCGATTGCTTTTTGAATATCGATTTTTACATAACCGGTTTCATAGCAAAATCCGAGACGGGCAAAACACTCCGCTTCGCCTTTGTTTGCGCCCTCCGTATAAACGTCGAATGCTTTTTTGTATTGAGAGCGGTAGCCCCAAGTGTCGCCAAGAACAGTATATGCCAAAACGCCGTTGTCGACGGCTTTTTGATAGTAAATCGTTGCGGTTTTGAAATCGCCGTCATCGGAATATAAATCGCCGATAGAAACGTAGTATTTCGGTTTTTTCGCCGCCAGTTTCTTATACTTTTGAATTTTCTCGTAAACTTTTTCCATAGTTTTACCTTTATTGTTTTTGACACCAGACTTCGTTTTTCGTCTGTCTGTATTCAAGCGAATTTATGTTAAAATATCCTTCTTCTTCGCCCAAAACCGGACGAATTCCCGTCGGAACAAAGTTTATGCAATAATATCCGACCGTGTCTTTTAAGGAATAATCATACTTTTCATAAAGAATCTTATTTCCGTCCACTCTGTATTCTTCGGTGACTTTACCATTTTCAAAATTCGTCACGAGAATCGGATATCCGATGGCTTTGCTCTTATCCTCAAAAAAAGGGAAAAGATAGCGTCGTTCACCGTCGTATTGCGCGACGTATATCACGTCCAAATCGTTATGCCCGCCTACGAAACACTCGACTTTTATCACTTTTTCGCCCGACCTATAAAACTTATTGTAATTTTTGGAGTTCGGACTGATTTTCAATGATTCTTTCGTATTATGCGCTTTCATTTCTGCAAGTCCGCGAAGCCCTTTTGTCATCCCCGTCAGGTTTCTCTTTTGTGTGTTCACATATGTTATTTTTGCGTTTGGAATATCCGCAAAACAATATGAAAACTCATCGAATTTTTTTCGTGCGTTTGATATCAGTTCCTGTAAATATTCTTCGGTCGGTTTTTCCATATTATACTCCTACGTCTATAACGTTGCAAACGGTTTGGACGATATAAGTTTGTAATCGTCGTCGTGCGTGTAAAACTGTATTATCTCTTTATTGAATTATTTATGCTGTATTTAATAGGTTCAGGGTGCTTATTTTGTAATCTACCTATAAAATCGCAAATAATATCGTAAAGGTTGTCTTTTGTATACGCAAGTTTTTCAGGAAGAACATCGTTATCAGAAATTTTACCATCGTTGAATCTTTGAGCGTATACTCCGCATTCTTTGAGATAATTCATTATGACACATATTTTTTCTTTTTCGGGTTCAGAAAAAATCGGTTGTTCAATCAATGATTGCTTTATAAATTCACAAAAATAAGTAAGATCGTCGTCCCAATTAACATTTCCGTTATCTTGTGCCTCACAACGAATATTCTCGATTTCTCGCAACAATTCTCCTTGCAAATTTCGGGCTTGTCCACTTTTGGGAACAAAGTTTTGCCATATAAATTTGCACTCTTCAAAATATTGTTGCTCATATTCTTGTTCTATCAGTTCATCTATTGAAATAGTGTTTGACATATTACGCCCTCGCGCTCCATTGAGTTTTATAACGTTGCGAACGGTTTGGACGATATAAGTTTGTAATCGTCGTCGTGCGTATAGAACTGCTCCATAAGCCAATAAATACCGTTGGCTTTCTTCCTGAGTTTCTTTGTAAGCAACTCTCTCGTTATCGGCATTACCTGAAATATACTGATGTATTTATGCTCGGAAACGTAGCATTTTACGATTTTCGGCGTTTTGAATATTTCGGGCAACAACAGCACCGCGCCGCAGTATTTCCCGTCGATTCCCATATCGAGCGTGTCCGAAACGGTTATGTTATCTTTTTCGTTGAATGCATATTCCGCAGTTGCCCAAAGAAGCGAGTTTAACGATAGCCAGTCCGTCGGCGCGTCTTCGTCGTCCGAAGGATTACGAATATCGACGTCGGGCGAAATAAGCATCATATACTCGTTGCGGCGGTTGGCTTTTCTTCCCCAACCAATTTCACGCTCGGGCATCAGATAATCGCTTGCGCCGATGGTACACAGTTTCCAAAACGGCATTTCGTCCGTCGGTTTGAAAACAAGCGTCGTTATCGGCTTCATATCCGTCGGCAGAACGTTCTTTTTCAGTTTCAGACTGAAAATCGGCTCTTCGCCGAAAACGGTTTTATAATGCTCATATAATTTTTGATGTCGTTTACTTTCCATAAACCAATACCCGTTGTTTGTTTTTATTATTATACCATATTCCTCCACTTTTTTCAATAGTTCTCCGCCGCCCATTCCAATGTTTTATATGTTTGAGGTTCAAATCCCCGTGGACGCCTACCCTGTTTTCGGCTTAAAAAGACGCTCCTTTTTGTTCGTCATTGACAAACAAGAATAAAACGAACCCGAGAGAAAATCTTGAGTTCGTTTTATTTTATACAAGAGATTATTTAGGTTTAAGTGTTAAATTTAGAATAAGTAGAATAAGCAAAGATAAAGGACGAGATATTTTATCGCCCTTTAATTTATGCTACCGACTTTTTATCGATTTCGTCGTATACGCCCGAATTTTCTATATCTTCTGAATTTTATTTCGATATCACGGTAAGTTGATCAAAGTACACCGTCGCATCTACGCCGGTCCTGATAACCAGAGAAAAATTTTTCAGAACACCGTTTTCCGTAAGAGTATCCGTCATAGCGACGGACTCCTTCAATAGCGGCAACAAATCGATTTCAATCCATTCGCCGTATACGCCCGAAAAATCGCTGTCGAAATTCTTATCGCCGTAAATCTTATTGTTCGTATCGTCGTAAATCCTGACGTTTCCCTTCGGCATTTTCTTATCACTTACAACCATAAGTTTTATCTTCATTTCGAGCAGATCGTCGAGGTTATATTCTTTATCGCCTAAACATATTCCTATGCATACGAGATTATTACTGCTTTTCGAATACACATCGCCGTTGTACCCGCCCGGCACAGACGAAAGATCCGTAACCTTGCTTGCCTTAAACGGTTTAATCCCGTCGGTCGTAACATCTGCGTTTATATCCGTACCGTTAAAATCGTAGACTGTTTTGGTAAGTTTCGGTATCGGCTCGCTTTGCTCGTCGCCGCAGGCGCAATATCTTTTACGCAGTCCGCTGTGTTCCGTAGTGGCGTCTGCAACCACTTCCCATTCGCCGTAAACGTGACTGCCGATAGTTTCAATCACTTCCGATTCGTATAGTCCGCAACCGCAATATCTGCGTTTTTCGCCGTTTTCAATGCAACTGCCCGTTTTTACGATTTCCCAATCGCCGTACTTGTGCGCACCATAGGAGTTTTCGGACGACCCAAGCATCAGATGTTTAATCGAATAGATATCGTAATCGGTAAGCCCGACTACGGTTTTAAGATAGTTTGCTATTGCGTCGGATAAAGTCCCGCTATCCGTTTTATACGTCGCCATTATGTGCTTATACGCCCTGTCGAACGCTATAAGGTTATCGGTATTATCCTGCATAACTCCGCTTTCGTCGAACGCGCACCTGCCGTCGGTTGGCGTTATGTTCGAACGCCATCTTCCGCCGTAATAAAACGAAGTGATTTCAAAGTCTTCGGCTAAATCTTCGTACGACGCACCCAAAAGTCCGTTTAGCAAGAACGCTATCGTACCCGTTCTGTCCGCGCCTGCCGAACAGTGAAATACTATCGGATAATTTCGTTTAACGGCAAAGAGTTCAAAAATTGTTTTGAGATTCTTTATCGCTTGCGTTTCGGTCGGCCTTGAGACGTTCAGTTCGGGGAATATATAATCCCACTGCAAAATACCGAGTTTATACTTCGTTATCTTGTTGCTTATGGAATCGGTCGTACTTTCAAAACGTAAATCTATTTCGGTTTTTACGCCGAGTTCGTCTACGAGTGTTTTTTTTGCCATATCATCCGCTCCCGCTATTTCGGGCGTGCGGTAAATAAGACCGTACTTTATCTTGCCGTCGGCAGTCACTCTGCCACCCATGTCTCTTACGTTTTTGACGTTTCCGCAATAAATCGTTCTTATATCGCTTGCTATCTTAAAAGAATCGTCTTTTATCGGTTCGCCCGTTCTGTCGGATACGCGATAATAATACGTATCGGGAACAAGGTTATACAAGTTAAGAGAAGTCTTGGTTAAACATTCTTGCGAATATATCGTATTTTCAAAATTTTCATCGGTCGAAAGTTCGAAATTATAGTACGACGACCCCGTTTTTATCCATGATATATTCACACTCTTTACTTCGTCGCCGGATGCCCCGCTGTTTTTATAGAGATATTCCGCCTTGTTCGTTGCCGCTAAATATCCCGACACTATGCGTGGCAATACGTCGATTTCGGCGCCATCGTAAAAAACGCTCTTATCCGTTTCATAACACGCGACGAGGATCAGGTTTCCTTCCGTTCCGCTCGTTATCTTATAGTTCTTCATTGGTTTTTCGTCGGCAACCGACCACCCTTTGAATATGAATCTTCTTTTGTATGGTCTTAACGAGATATAAATGTCGTCGTCGGTATTTTTATATTCGGTCGGCATTTCGGCAAGTTTCTCGTCGTCGATCGTTCCGCCGTCAAAATCGTACGTTATGGTATGCCAGCCAAGAATAAAACGAACCTTGCCAAAACGCCGCTATTTTCGCGCTT
>USHO01000036.1 GCA_900554485.1 uncultured Eubacteriales bacterium | reverse complement strand
CGATGCTGCTCGGCGCGCTCGGCGCGCTTGCGTTTATGAACGGCTACACGGCGTACACTCACGATAAGTTGCTTAACGCGATTTTCGTCGGAGCGATACTCGCCGCGACAAGCGTCGGCATAACCGTCGAAACGCTTAAAGAACTTGGCAAACTCAACGGAAAGGTCGGTCAGACCGTCGTAAGCGCAGCCGTCATAGACGACGTTATAGGCATAATCGCTTTAAGCATAGTCACGGGGCTTAAAGGCAACGGCGGAGATCAGATACTTATAACGCTGCTTAAAGCGGTCGGATTTTTCGCGTTCGCCATAGGGCTGGGGATACTGCTCAGACTTTATTTCAAATGGGAAGAACGCAAATTCCCGCACAAACGCAGAACGAGTATTTTCGCTTTCGGCATGTGTTTCTTCTACGCTTTCGCCGCCGAAAGATTTTTCGGCATAGCGTCTATAACGGGCGCGTATATCGCAGGTATAATGCTGTCGGGGCTGGACGATACGTCTTTCGTCGACCGCAAAGCGGTTGTCAGCGGATATATGATCTTCACGCCGATATTCTTCGCCTATATAGGCATAAACAACGCCGACCAACTTACTTTTTCATGGGAAATAGTGGCATTCGGACTTACGTTCGTGCTACTCGGAATAATCGGTAAAATCGTAGGATGTTCGCTCGCGGCGAAACCGTTCGGGTTTACAAACAAAGAAAGCGTTACGATAGGTTGCGGAATGGTCGCGAGAGGCGAAGTCGCGCTTGCCGTATACGAAACCGGCAAATCCAAAGGACTTATAGCCGCAAGCGGCGGAATAGACCCGCTTATCGCTACGATTATGCTGATAATAATCTCTTCGATAGTCTGTCCGATTTTACTGAAACTTCTGTTCAGAGAAAAACACACGCCGCCTGCTTTGCCGTTGACGCCCGAAAACGAGGGACAACCGACGACATAATACAGTCGCCGATAACCGACTACGGACACGAATGCCTCATCTGCCGATGAGGCATTTTTCTATGCCCTTTTCTTCGTCGTACCGTTTACATGCGACAAGATACCTCTCCGACAATCGGAACAGATAGCGTTCGCGTTCCTCGTAAGAAAGGGACAAAAACTCCCGCTTGTCCATAAGCATATCCAGCGCGGCGGACGGGCGGCAACCGCAACGGTCGAGCATTTCCTTTACTTTAACGTAAAAAGCCTCTTCTTCGGCGGAAGTGCCGCGCACGTTTTTGACGACCCTGTTTTTGAAATATGTCTTGACGCCCGACTCTCCTATCCCCTCTTCTTTGGCAATTTTTACGCTGCTGTCGAGATCGCGTTTATAATCCTGCCAGAACCTCGACTTCAATCTCATTTTCGCCTCTTTGGCTGCCGATTTGATACTTTTTGCCTGCATTGTTTTTCCCTCCGGAATAAAATTGACCTCTTTTGATTTTCTTTTGTATTCCGGCGTAAAAAAACACCCGAAAACTTTCGATGTTTTCGGGTGTAAAAAATACTTTTTGTTTTCAGCCTTTGACGCTTCTCTTTCTTGCCGCCTCGGACTTCTTCTTTCTTCTTACGGAAGGTTTCTCGTAATGTTCTTTTTTACGAAGATCGCCGATGATACCGTCACGCGAGCATTTACGTTTGAATCTGCGAAGCGCATTGTCGAGCGATTCGTTTTCTCCGACTCTGATAGTAGACATATTCACAACCCTCCTTTGCCCTTACGGCGTTTGATTACCCGTTTATTATAACAAACGGATTTTTGCATGTCAAGCGATTTTCCGACGCGAAAATAATTTTCCGTCTTTACGCTCCTGCCCCGAAAAGTCTACTCACGGCAGGCAATATCCGATATACTCCATGCGGCGGCAAACTCCGACAATCCGATTCCCGTATCAGTCGTCCTCGTAATTGTAAACCGTAGTCAAAAACGCAATAAACTCTCCGTTGGTCGGCTTTTCGTTCTTCCCGAAATTCCCGCCGTAATATGCGTTAGCCGTCCTTTCCATCTTCCCCCTGTTATACGCCACGGTGATCGCGTTCCTTATATCTCTTTCGACCGCTTTGTCGCTCGTCGCGAATTCTTCCGCTATCGCCGGATACAACGCCGTCGTCATCTTCTTTAACATCCTCGGATTCTCCACGCTGCGCTTTACCGCCGACAATAAAAATCCGTGTCCTTCCAGATTTCCGTATATCCCTATCTGAGTGAAAAACCGTTTCACTCTCCTTATTCCCGTCCTGTCCTTCTTCCCTTCGAGCGCGGCCGACAATTTCGCCGCAAATTCTTCGGGCGTATATTTCCCCGAAAACGCTCCGCCTCCGAATACGTCTTCCGCAGTCTTTCTGTATACCGCGGTAAAGTTCGTTCCGTTTACGTTTATTCTTCCTATCCCCGCCGCGACTTCGGCAAAACGCGTCAGAAATCTCTCCGCCGTTCCGCTACCGTCGGACTCGATTATCACGAAGTCTTTCCCTCTCATCATCTCGCTGTCGATTATACCGTCGCCCGTTTCGTACACGTCCAATCCGTTTATCAGACGCGCGTCTTTCAAAGCGACGGCTTTCATTTGTTTGGCGGTTCTTTCGCTCCCTATTATACTTCCGTACATATCATTTCTCCCTTGTATCATTTTTGCCGGCGTATGCCGGGCAAGAATAAAACGAACCTTGCCCGGCATGCCCGAAAAAAAATTTCGCTTTCGATTTTACAACCTTATGTACAGGATTGTCAACTAATTTTGTACAAAATTAAAACAACGTCGTCCGAATTTTGTACAAAATTAAAATCGCCGATTAAATCGGCGATTTTATCTCGTTTAACCCGTCCCACGAATTACTCTCTGGAATTTTGTACAAAATTACTTTTCACAATGTTTTCACATTGAACACAAAACTATCTTATTTTATAACTGCTCGCGTTCGGACTTCTCGCGGACGAATATCCTTATCGGCGTTCCATCGAAACCGAAAGACTTTCTTAAAGTGTTTTCGAGAAAGCGTTTATAGGAAAAATGCAGCAATTCCGCATTGTTGACGAAAAACACGAACGACGGCGGGCAAACCCCGTCCTGAACGGCGTAATATATCTTAAGCCTTCTCCCGTTTTTGGTCGGCGGTTCGGTCGCGCGTATAGCGGAAGACACTATATCGTTGAGCGTGCCGGTAGTTATCCTCTTTTCCGCATTGGCTTTGACTTCGCGTGCGAGCGAGAGTATTTTATTAAGTCTCTGCCCCGTTTTCGCCGAAACGTAAATCGATTTGAAATAATCCATGAAAGCGAGATCGACATGCAACTTTTTCTCGAATTCGTTTATGGTGTGAGTATCTTTTTCGATAACATCCCACTTATTCATCACGATTACGGACGGCTTGCCCTGCTCGTGGATATAGCCCGCTATTTTAACGTCCTGTTCGGTAAGCCCTGCGGCAGCGTCTACCACAAGCAGGCATACATCGGCGCGCCTTATCGCGCCCAACGCCCTTAGAACACTGTAATATTCGACGTCTTCGTCGACCGAACGTTTTCTTCTGATACCCGCCGTGTCTATAAGCGTATACTTCTGCCCGTCGACGGTTATCGGCGTGTCAATGGCGTCCCTCGTGGTACCCGCGACGTCGGAAACTATGGTTCTGTCGTAACCGAGTAATGCGTTCGTAAGGCTGGACTTGCCGGCGTTCGGCTTGCCGACTATGGCGATTTTTATGCCGCCGTCGTCGTCGAGTTCGTCTGCCGACGGAAAGTCTGCGCAAACTTCGTCGAGAAGGTCGCCTATACCCTTAGCCTGTTCGGCGGATATTCCGAAAGGCTGTCCAAGCCCGAGTTCGTAAAAATCGAAGAGGTCTTCGGGTTTATACACGTCGAGTTTGTTGACCGCAAGAACGACGGGCTTGCCGGAACGTCTGAGCATTGCGGCGACGTCGTGATCGGCAGCCGTAAGACCGCTTTTCGCGTCGCAGAAAAAGATTATGACGTTTGCCGTATCGATGGCGATTTCGGCTTGTTTTTTTATGTGTTTCCACATTTCGTCGTCGGATTTGATCTCTATGCCGCCGGTATCGACAAGCGTAAACAACTTTCCGCACCATTCGGCATCGCAATAAAGCCTGTCGCGGGTAACGCCGGGGGTATCTTCTACTATCGAGAGTTTCTGCCCCGTAACTCTGTTGAAAAACGTGGATTTGCCGACGTTCGGTCTGCCGACTATGGCTACGAGCGGTTTATTCATCTGTATTCTCCGTAAGTCCGAATTTTTTGTCAAGCGCGGCGAAAATCGTATCGGCAATACCGTCCGCGCCGAAAGGTTGTAAGTTCTTTGCGTTTTCGCAAAGCGTTTTATATCTGTCCCCGCCGCGATAAGCGTCTTCGATAAGTCGTTTGCACGCTTTTATCGTACCCGTCCGCGCGGCTATGCCGACCGACTTTATATAGTGATCGGCTATAAGTTTTTCTATCTCGTTCGCGCTGTGCGTTATACCCGACGGAGCGCCGAAAAACGACGGTTCGGCAATCCCGCTGCCGCTTTTGCCGAAGTATAAATCGCTTGCGGCAATGTATTCGAGTATGTTTTCGCAGAACGCCAGCGGTATAAGTTCGGTTTGTCCGCCGCCTTTCGCGGCTTTAAGTCTTTCGGCAAGCGCATCGTTTTTGCCGCATGCCGCTATGACGTTTATCGGCAACCCGTCTTTAATCAGCGCGAGCGACAGTTTTTCCGTAAGTCCCACGCCGTAGCCGCCGTCCATAACGATAACAGTAAAACGGTCGCTTATGCCGAGTTTTTTACGCAATGCGCGTTTGTCGGTTTTCGCTATGTCGAAAGCCTCTTTTCTGATCGCCGTCGGCACCAGTTTAAGGTTGTCTTCGTTAAAACGCCTGCCGAGTTTCATCGCCTTTTCGTATCCCGACGGAACGGAAATCATGTCGAGATCGCATTTATAGCAGAAGAACGGATTTAAGTGCGCATCGGGTCCATACATAACGGTGAACGGTTTGTTATTCATATGTTCGGCGTAATAGTCTGTAGCCCAGTGCGTGCTTACCACGACGTCCGGCGAAAGTTCTTCCATTCGTTTTACGCCGTCTTCAAACGCGCCTTTGACTATGCGTTTCATAACGAAATCCATGCCCGTATTGCCGAATACGTCCATGGCAAAAGTATTGATAAAGCCGTACGCCGGATCTTTGTTGTACCTGACGACTTCGTATCGCATGCGTTTTTCAAACGCCGCGAGCGGCTCGCCGTAATTTTTGAAAAAGTCTATACGTTCCACGGCAAAATAATCGGAATATCGTTTTTCGAGCGAATCGGCGATAGCCCTGGCCGCCATGATATGTCCGAACCCCGCCTCTGCGAAAGGTACGAGAACTTTAATTTTTTTCATATATTTCCTGCGGAAGAGATATTTTTTCGGTCGCGACGGTTACAAGCGCGAAGAAATACAATACATACGGCATGCAGTAAGACACGTCCATAAGACCTATCGCGAGATTTGCCAGAAAGAACACAAGAGTATACAACCTGCCCTCGTTCTTTTTAAGGTAAAGTCTGAACATATAATACAACACCGCGACCATAGCAAGCAGTCCCATAACGCCGGCACTGCCCATTGCGTCAAGAACGTAATTGTGCGCGTATTCGGAATAATAAAATCCGACTGCGCCGCTGTCCATAAAGCGTCTTGCGAACCCGACGCCGATTATCGGACTTTCGAGGAAGTATTCTATACGGTACTTCCAGAGTTTCGCCCTGCCGTTCGATGCGTCGCCGCTCGTGAACGCGTTTTTAAGATAATCTATGACGCTGAAATCGAGTTTCGTAACGACCACTGCCGCTCCCGCCGCCGCGACGGCAAGAAACACCGCCAGAATTATGCCGAACGATACCCGTTTTTCTTTTCTTTTTACAAGCGTTCTTATAACGAAATAAATCGCTATTACCCCGCCGACAGCCATACCCGTACGGGAAAGAGTAAGAATTATCATAGCCGAGGAGAACAACGCCGAAATCCAGTAAAACTCGGCGCATTTGCCCCTTTCGGCTTTGAAATACGCGAAAGGCAGGAACATCGCGATTATTTCGCCGGCGATGTTGCTTACGCCCCAACCCGTAATTATTCTCATTTTCCATTCGACTTTTTTGCCGTCGTCGCCGACTATCGTACCGAAACTTCCGCCGCTCGCATAATTAAGGACGTACACGAAAGCGACTTCTATCGCCGCGACAAGCGCGAGTTCGGCAAGCAGCGTCGAAAGATATTCAAACAAATGCCCGTCGTTTTTTACCGTGGCGGTAAAAAGTATGTAAAACCCGAACAGACACGCAATGACTATAAGGCTTGCGATTACGCTGTCGAGGTAATATTTTTTGCCCGCCCCGGCCAAAAGCATGGTTACGGACATAACGGCAAACGGAATGTACATCTTGCCGTCTTTAAGGTGTTTTCTCTCTTTGACGACGCGATATATTATACCCGAAAACGCGATGACGCCCGCAACGAGTATGGGGTAGAGAATCTCGGGGCGTCCGTAATAGTTGTCGGCATCGCCGTACCCCGGGCTGTTCTGCGTCGAAACGACGAATATCAGGTTTGCGAAAGGCGTTACCCATCCGCGATAATCTTCGAGAAAATACGCGGAAAACGCAATTGCCAGACAGATGAAAATCACTCCGGCGAGATCCCACGCAAGCATATGCATTATAAGAGTGAACGCGCCGACTGCGAATATATACGCGGGCGTCGCGACGAACTCGTTTATACGGTCGATAATTATTTTCGCCGTTCTGCTCATTTTTTATCCTCTTTCAAAACCGACTTTATTGTATTTTACTATATTCCGACGCAAAAATCAAGGCTATGCGGACACGGAATAAGGCGAATCGTCAGATTGTGTATTTATATACGTCGGATTTTTTAAGTCCGCGTTCTTTGGCGACTTTTTTGACGGCATCCATTTTGGAAAGTCCGTCGGCGATATACAGATTTATCTGCTCTTCGACCGAAAGAGAGTTGAGCGGATTTTCTTCCGCTTTGCCGCCCTCTACCACTATAACGTATTCCCCGCGAGGTTCTTCCTCTTTCGTCCCTTCGGAAAGTTTTATCCTTTCTACGTTTTCGTGAATTTTGGTTATCTCTTTGACGATTGCCGCGTCGCGGTCGCCGAGAGTTTCGTTAAGTCTCGAAATCGTCTTTTTAAGGTCGTGCGGCGCGCTGTAAAAAATAAGCGTAGACGGCAGATTTTTATATGCCGCAAGAAGTTTTTCCGCATCGCCCTTTTTCTCGGGGAGAAAACCCACGAACGAAAATCTGTCGGTAGAAAGCCCCGATAAAACAAGCGCGGACGCAAACGCCGTCGCACCCGGAACGACGGTATACGGTATACCTTTAAGCGAAAGTTCTTCTGTCAGGACGTTCCCCGGGTCGGATACGAGCGGCATACCCGCGTCGGATATAACCGCGACGTCAAGCCCCTCGCCGAGCATGGCGATAATCTTTTCGCATTCGGATTTTTCGTTGAATTTATGGTATGCTACAAGGCGTTTTTTTATATCGTACTTATTCAGCAGTTTAAGCGAAGTTCTCGTGTCTTCGCAGGCGATCACGTCGACCGATTTCAGCGTTTCTATCGCCCTCAGCGACATATCCTGCAAATTGCCTATCGGCGTCGCAACGAAATACAGCATAGATTTACCTCTCAATTTATAACTGTCGGCAAAACCGAGAATTTACGGCTTACGCCCTTGGTTCCCTCAACGAGAAAAAGATAAGGCTCCCTGCCGTTTTCGGTCTTTACGAATTGCAGTCTGCAAGGTTCTATTCCCGCCTTGCGCATTTCAAAAAACACGTCGGTAAACCGCTCGATCCGCTGACACACGCAGAATCTTCCGCCGTGCATAAGCAATCTTTTCGCGGTTTCGCAGATTTCCCTGAGCGTGACGGTGAGTTCGTGTCTGGCGACGGCTACGCTCTGCGACGGGTTCACCTCGCCCGAACCCGCCTTTTTATACGGCGGATTGCAAAGGCACAGCGTGTACTTTCCGTTATCGGCGGCAGGTAATTCCTGCAACGGAATATTTTCGACGGTAAAAATATCGCCGAGTCCGTTATAGCCGACGCTGCGCTCGCATATATCGGCAAGCCCCTGCTGAATTTCGACCTCTTTTACGCTTTTCACGTCTTTATGAAGAGCGTAATAGTGCAACCCGACTATACCCGACCCCGCGCACAGATCGACGACCGCATCGCCCTTTTTATGCGATGCGAATTTCGACAACAGCACGGCGTCGCTCGAAAACCTGTAAAGGTCTTTGCTCTGAATTATTTTAAGCCCGCCGATTAAAAGGTCTTCGAGCGTTTCGTTTTCTTTAAGCATTGCTTTCTTCGACTCCGTTTACTTTACAGAGAAAGGGCTGCCGCGCGATATAAAACCACGCGGCAGCCCTCTTTCGCCGATTTCGATAAGCGATTATTCAGCCTCGACAGGCGCGCCCACGGGACAAGTTTCCGCGCAGGAACCGCAACCGATGCAGGTGTCCGCGTCGATAACGTACTGCGTATCGCCCTGCGAAATCGCGGCGACGGGGCAGTTTTCAGCGCAAGCACCGCAAGAGATGCAAGCGTCGGTAATTTTGTATGCCATTGTAGTTTACCTCCGTTTATTTATCTCCGACAGTCGTAAGCGTATTGGTTACGCTCGGTCGTCGGATATATTATATCACATTATTTTTACTTTGTACAGGTTTTTACGGGATTTAATCGAGAATTTCTTTGAGCGCTTTCTCGTCTGCGGAATCCTCTTTCACGTCCTCGAGTTTGTTCGGGCGTTTTACTTTTATTTCCGAAAGTTTATATTCCTTATAGGTAAAGCCGCCGTCCTGCGCGGGACGTTTTGTCGTAACGACCATCGTCAGCATATTGTTCGTAACGACGATCGCCTTGCCGTCGGGCGTGATTACTTCGCTGCCGATTTTCGGCATTATTTTATATGTTTCGCTGTAATGTTCGTTCTCGTATTCGAGACAACACATCAATCTTCCGCAAAGTCCGCTTATCTTAGCGGGGTTAAGCGACAGCCCCTGCGTTTTCGCCATTTTAATCGTGACCTTCCGGAAATCCGGCAGACACGACGCGCAACATACGACCCTCCCGCACGGAGCGATTCCCCCTAAAAGACGCGTTTCGTCTCTTATGCCTACCTGCCTCAGTTCTATTCTGTTATGGAAAGTCGACGCAAGGTCTTTGACCAGTTCGCGGAAGTCTACGCGGCTCGCCGCGGTAAAATAAAACACGAGTT
Organism: uncultured Eubacteriales bacterium; assembly: GCA_900554485.1. Lineage (GTDB taxonomy): Bacteria > Bacillota > Clostridia > Christensenellales > Borkfalkiaceae > UBA10281. Next base: position 642 of record USHO01000036.1, on the reverse strand, counting down.
TGCCGTTATCGAAGGTGTATTCGGCGTCGATGATTTTCATCTTTATGTTTCTTGCCTGCACCTTTTCGGCGGCGATTTTTATCGCGTCTTTCGCGCGAATTTCGTCCTTTTTTATCTTCGCTATATCCGCCTCGGTCGCAATTCTGATAACCGGTTTAAGCGGCTGTACGACTTCGTTGTCGGGCACGTCTTTCACTTCCAGCGTAACCGAGCCGTATTCTACGCCTCTCGCCGTTTCGACTATCATTATCGCGCCCTTTTTGGGCGTCAGACCCGCAGGGTCGAAATAATAGACCTTGGCGGTTCTCTTGAATTTTATGCCTACGATTTTTGCCATCTGTGTTTCTCCTCGACGATCGAAAGCAAAATCGAATCGATCGTCATCGTCGCGTTCGCGCTGAAATTCACCGCCCGCTCTTTACGGGTAAGCATTTCGGAAATCGCGATCAACGCCCCCACGGTAAATCCGTCTTTATCTGCCTCTCCCCGGACGAGCGCGTCAAGTCTCGCCGACGTTTCGGCTTTAAGCGCGGATATAAATTCGTTTATGTTCTCTTTGCCTGCCTGTCTGACGTATCCCACGACGTCTCTCGACGAACGCATGCCCGAAAATATCTCTTTAGCGAATGACGACAGTTTGTC
>USHO01000035.1 GCA_900554485.1 uncultured Eubacteriales bacterium | reverse complement strand
AAAGAAGAGATATTTCGATTTTTACGGCGTCGATATAACCGACATGAACAATTACGATTTGGTCGTAGACACTACGGACAAGTCCCCCGAAGAAGTCGCCGAGGCTATCGCCGAGGCGTATGAGAATAAATAAAGAGAGGATAACTATGCATTGGGCAGAGAGAATAGCGGACGAACTTATAGCGGAAAATCCCGGTAAAGAAGAATTTTTGTGCGCGGCGGGTACAAGTCCGTCGGGCTCGGTACACATAGGTAATTTCAGAGACGTAGCCACCCCGTTTTTTGTGGTAAAAGCGCTCCGCGCCAAAGGGAAAAAGGCAAGACTTATGCTTTCGTGGGACGATTTCGATCGCCTTCGCAAAGTGCCTAAAAACATTGCGGCTATCGACCCCGATTTCGGTAAATATCTCGGTATGCCGTATTCGATGATTCCCGACCCGAACGGCAAATGCGAATCGTTTGCCGATTATTACGAAAAAGAATACGAAAAATCTCTCGAAGAACTCGGAATAGACATAGAATATCGTTATCAGGGCAAAGAATACCGCTCGGGCAGATACGTCGACGGGATAATCAAAGCGATGCATGCCCGTAAAGAGATTTATGACATACTGATGAAGTATAAAACGCAGGACAGCGACGAGGGCGAAAGGGAAAATTATTACCCGCTAAGCGTATATTGCAGCGATTGCGTAAAGGACTTCACCGAGATTTTGTCTTATGACGAAGATGCCGAAAACATAACTTACAGGTGTAAAGTCTGCGGCAAGACCGAAACGGTAAACCTCAGGGATTATCATCTTGTAAAACTTATGTGGAAGATAGACTGGCCCATGCGCTGGGGCGTAGAGGGCGTCGACTTCGAACCGGGCGGAATCGATCACGCCGCGGCGTCGGGTTCTTTCGTCGTAGCCAAGGAAATCGCCGATAAAATTTTCGGCGTAAAAGCACCTAAATTCCAACCTTATGGTTGGTTGTCGATTGCGGGTTTGGGCGATATGCACTCTTCGACGGGCAACAACATAACTCCTGCGACCGTGCTTGAAGTTTACGAACCCGATATGGTCAGATGGTTGTTCGCCAAGTATGCGCCTACCGACGGTTTCGCGTTCAACTTCGACGATACCATTATAAGACATTACAGCGAATTCGATAAAGGGTTAGAGGCGGCAAAGAAAGGCGAGGCTGACGAATATACGACCGCGGTTTACAAACTCAGTATGCTCAACGGGCTAGATACCCCCGCCAAAGTACCTTTCGGCGTACTTGCGTCGGTCGCGACTATTGTCGACTTCAATCCTCAGTCGGTCAAAGAAATTCTTGCAAAGGTCGGCGTAGATTTCGAGCCGCGCGACGAAGAGCGACTTTTGCGCGTAAAGAACTGGATAACCAAACACCAGCCGTCAAAGATGTATAAACTTCTTTCGGCGCGTAACGACGCTTATTACGCAACGCTGTCCGACGAAGAAAAAGCGGCGGTAAAATCGCTTGCGTCTTACGTCGAAGAAAAGGATAATATTGCCGAACAGGAAGTTCAGCAATATCTATATTCGATTATTAACAATCCCGAACTTACGAAGAAAGAAAATACCGTTCGTCAACAGAGATTTTTTGCGGTATTTTATAATCTTTTGTTCGGCGAGGATAAAGGACCGAGGTTGTACCTCTTCCTGTCGGCGATAGACAAAAACAAATATCTCGATCTGCTGAAATTTTAATTGCCGATTAACCGAAAGGGGCGTCATAAGACGCCCCTTTTTAATATGCGGAAGAAAATTTTGTCAGATATTGACAACGCTGTTTTTGTATGATAGAATTGTGATGAAAGGGATAATCCGCACATAAGGAGAAAATGCGCGATGAAATTCAAAAAGGCAATTTTTACGATTTTAGCACTGCTTTGCGTATCGGTGTCCTGTTTCGGGTGTGAAAATTCTGGCAAGAACAAGAAATACGACGTGAGTATAAGGCTAAAAAACAATCTGGGCGGCGTGGTCACTTTTGAACCCGGTGAAGACGACAAAACGTATGAATTTGAATATACCGGCGAGGAGATGAAATTTTGGGTCGACGCTTATAATCTGCCCGATCATCCTCGTTGGCGTTATAAATGGTTTGCCGCTCCGCGGTCCGGTCCGAACACATTTAATATGAGTATGTTGTATTGTGCGCCGGGTGATAAAAACAGGTCGTTTCACGGGGCGATAAAAGAACGCGGTGTATATCACATCACTATTGATGCCGAAGCCACTTCGGATCTGTGGTATTTTCGAGAAGTATATTTACACATTATAATAAATTAGGAGAAAAAAATATGAAAAGGGTAAGAAATTATTTCATTTTAATTATGATCATAATAAGTACATTTTGTTTATTTATTGCTTATAAAACCAGATCATTGAATACAGTTTTTGCTGATGATAGTTACTTGTCGGTTGAACAATATACAGAAAGCGATAATTTACTCAAAGAAGACGGAACGGAATCATTAAAAGCTATACAAAAGTTTGCTGAAGAAGTTCAAACAGGGCAGTATAATGCATGTTATCCGGAATTGGCAGAAGTAATTCCGCGGCAATATCTTGAATCGCAAGAGAAAAAAGCGACGTTTGCATATAACGGAAAAGAATATGGATTTTACGTTTCTAAAAACGATGACGTTTTCAATGTACTATTGATCGATTTTATATATAAATTTTATAATAATAAATCAGATTTGGAACATAAAATTGAAATCTCACCGATTTTACAACAAAGTTTTGTCCGTACAACAGACGATTCAGGCGCGTATACAGGGAAGAAGACAACGTCTGCCGCTACATATTATGTCGGTAATCCGAGATTTTTGAGTGAAATAAAAAATGAAAACGCAAACTGCCCCGCGGGGAGATTTCTCCCGACGGGGCAGTTGTTATATTCGGTAAATCAACGGCTGAGCGAATGCTCGATTTTGAATTTCGGAACGCAATTCGGTTCGACAGCCTCGATACGCGTCGTAACGAAATCGCGTATCTGCTTTTCGGTATACTTTTCGTCGTAGGGTATCACTAAATCGAATATAAGGTTCGCGTGCGTGTCGCCCTCGTTCATTCTGAAGTCGTGTACGTCGTATTCGGGGTCGAGTTCTTTTACGATATGCCTTACGGTCTCTTTAAGTTGCGCGACCCGTTCGCTTTCGTTGTCTACGGGGTCCATGTGAATGACCGCCATGCAACGGAACTTTTCCGCCAGTGCGTTTTCAAGGTTGTCTATCGCGTCGTGCAGTTGCATAACGTTGCCTTTGGCAGGTACTTCGGCGTGCAGAATTATGATTTTTCGCCCGGGACCGTAATCGTTCACGATAAGGTCGTGTATGCCGATAATCTTCTGTTTATCGAAATTAAGCGCGAAATCGGTTATTTCTTTGACAAGTTCGTGGTCGGGCGGCGCGCCGAGCAACAGGTCGGCGATGCTTTTAAGCGAACTTGCGCCCGTGTATGCGATGAATATCGCGACAAGAAGACCCGCTATTCCGTCAAGCGGAACGCCTTTTATGAATTTCGACAAAATCGCGCAGAGTATGACTACGGCTGTCGCTACGCAGTCCGAAAGGCTGTCAAGCGCGGTCGCGCCGTTTGCGACGGAATTTATCTTTTTCGCTATTTTGCGGTTAAAAAGCGTCATCCACAGTTTTACGAGTATCGACACGCCGAGTACGGTCAGCGATATGGCGAATAATTTCGTCGAAGAATAGTCGGTCGTTTCGCCCGCCGCTATTTTTTTTACCGAACTTACGGCAAGTTCGATCGCGACGATGATTATGATAGCCGAAACGATAAGCCCGGCGAAGTATTCCATTCTGCCGTGACCGAACGGGTGTTGTTTGTCGGCTTTTTTGCCCGCCAGTTTGAAACCGAGCAGGGTGACGACCGAAGACGCCGCATCCGAAAGGTTGTTCACGCCGTCCGACAATATCGAAATTGCGCCGACGACGAGTCCGACGGTAATTTTCGCAAGGCTTAAAAGAACGTTGAGTATTATCCCGACGATGCCGGAAAAAACTCCGTAGCGTTCGCGCACTGCGGGGTTGTCGACGTTATCGGCGTCTTTAACGAATTTTTTAATCATTCTGTCGAACATAAGCGTCTGTCCTTATAAATTTACCCCTCCCGCAAGGGGAGAGGTAAGTTCCGATTTCGTTATTCTTTATCTTCGTCTTTGTCTTTTTCTCTGTCTTTATCTTTTTCTTTCTGCTCGTCTTCGTCTTCTTCGTCGGGCAAAATCGTAACTTTTACTTCGAGTATTCTCTTCATCGTCTTTTTAAGAATATCGATTTTAAGCCTTTCAAATGTGAATTCGTAACCAATCGCGGGTATGTCGCCGAGGTGTTCTATTATCCAGCCGCTTACGGTATTAGAGTCGCTTTCCTCGTCAATGCCGAGCGAAAACAATTCGCAGAAATCGGATATGTCGGCGTTACCGTCGACCAGATAGGTATCGTCGGAAATCTTCGTGAAATAATCGACGACTTCGTCGTGTTCGTCCCATATTTCGCCGACGAGTTCTTCAAGAATATCTTCCAGCGTTACCAGCCCGAGCGTTCCGCCGTATTCGTCGATGACTACCGCCATATGCACTTTTTGTTTCTGCATACTTCTGAGCAGCACCGAAATCTGCATGTGTTCGGTTGCAATCGCGACAGTGGTCAGAATGTTTCTTATATTCTTCGCGCCGGATATGTACGCATTGAAGAAATCTTTTTCGTGTATCATACCGACGATGCTGTCGATAGTGTCTTTATAGACGGGGATACGCGAATAGCGGTTTTCGAGGAAAACTTTTTTGATGTCTTCCATCGACGCGTTTTCTGCAACCGCCACTATGTTTACCCTCGGCACGAGTATATCGCCGACTTCGCAGTCGTTGAATTCAATCGCGCTTGATATAAGTTCGGTTTCGTCTTTGTCGAGCGTTCCGTCTTCTTTTGCCTCTTCGACGTAAGTAAGAAGTTCTTCTTCGGTGATGACGTCTTCGCCCTTAAAGCGGAATATTTTGCCGAGAATGAACTTCCAGCCGCGGAAGAGCAACGTAAGCGGGTAGAATATAATGATGAAAAACCATATTATATAACTGACGCCGCACGCGAATTGTTCGGGGAACTCTTTCGCCAGAGTTTTAGGCGTGATTTCGCCGAATATAAGCACGAGTACCGTCGACACGGCTGTCGAAACCGTCGCCGCGGTCGCCTCGTTTTTTATAAGTGCGGCGAAAAGCAATGTGAACAGCGTCGTCGCAAGTATATTGACCACGTTGTTGCCGATCAGGATCGTGGAGATGAATCTGTCGTAATTTTCAAGTATTTTCAGGGTCTTTTTAGCGGTTTTCTTACCGTCTTCCGCGGAAATTTTAAGTCTTGCGCGGTTTGCCGACGTATAAGCCGTTTCGGTTGCCGAGAAAAATCCGGACATTAAAACCAGAAATACCAGCGCGACGATATACGCCGCGTAATTTGTGTTAGGGGGAGGTTGACTGCCGTCTGCGTCCATAGATACTTCTTGAATACTCCTTTTTATCAAAAATAACGTATTTTTACGTTAAAATTAAGAATTGCTTACAATATTATCATATTTTCACGATTTTGTAAAACGTTTTCGACGGGCTTTTTTAATTTGCCTGCATATTGTTTATAAATCGGGTTTTTATAATGATAATACGCTGCTTGCGCCTAATCATGTAAAAAATGTGTAAAAAGGTATATAAAATCGAAAATTAAGTTGACAAAACTTTTGCGATTTTATATAATTGACGCGATAAACATAGGTGGAGTCTGTCGCAATCAACGGCGAATTATCGTCGCGTGTTGCGACTTTTTTTTCAGGATATGATAGAAGAGATATTAAAACAGGTACGCGAAACCGAAGATGCCGCCGCGGCAAAGAAGAAAAACGCCGAAGAGCGCGCCGCCGAAATCCGCCGCAACGCCGACCTCGATAAAGCGAGGACGGAAGAAGAGGCGGCTAAAAACGCCCGCGCGAAAGCGGAGAGCGAGTTGACGCAGGCGAAACTTCGTGCGGAAGAGTCTTTCGCCGCAGAACTTGCCGCCGTCGACGACGAGTGCAGGTCGATTATTTCTTCCGAAGAGAAAAAAGCGGAGCAACTTGCCGCCGAACTTTTGGGGAGGGTGAAGAATGGCGATTTGTGAAATGTCGTCTATGTCGATTCTCGGGCTTAAAAAAGAACGGAACGACTTACTCGACGTTTTATCCGCGACGGGCGCGGCGCAGATTAAGAAATGCGAAAACTACGAATTCGTAACCTCCGTCGCCGCAAGCGATAACGCATTAAGCGACGTTGAGGCGCGTAAAGCGCTGGCGTTTCTGGAATTCTGTTACGAGGAACTCGGGGACAAAAAACTTCCGCCCGTGGCGAAAGACGGTTTCGGCGTCGAAATGAAAGACTTTCTGTCTTTCGGCGACAGAACAGCCGAAGTCGAAACGGCGATAAACAAAATTTTGTCGCTGTCCGAAGAATATGCGTCCGTCAAAGCCGAAATCGCGAAAATCGGCGAAACCGTCGGCGGATATGAAGAGTATTCCTGTCTTAAAGAAAAGTTCTCTTATTACGCGCCGACAAAGTCGACGATAACTTACCTCGGTACGGCTTCGTCTGACAAGTCGTCGGCTGTAAAAGACGCGCTTGACGGAATCGACCTCGTCGTGTCCGAGATAATCGGCGTAAGCGGGTCGAAAAGCGTCCTTGCGGTAATAAGCCTGAAAAAAGACGCCGAGGAAGTTTCGTCGCTGTTATCGAAATTCGCGTTTTCAAAATGCCCTTATACAGACGATATGTCCGCAAAGGAAAAAATCGCGGAACTCGATTCGGCAGCCGAAGAAAAACAGAAGAAACTTAAAGAAATTCTGTTGTCTGCGGCGGAGATGAATTCCTGCTCGGCGGATATAAAGACGTATATCGATTATATCGGTTTTCTGAACGAAAAGACGAGGGCGGAAGAGGATTCCGGGGAAACTCAGGAGACCTTTCTTACCGAAGTCTACGTCCCGACCGAGGCGATCGGCGCGGTCGAAAGCGCATTGAAGGCAAGGTCGGCGGCTGTATATACGGAGCATAAACCGATTCCGCGTGACGAATTCGCTCCCACGCTGATGAAGAACAACAAGACGGTTTCCGATTTCGAGGTCGTGACGAATATGTATTCGGCGCCTGCTTACGGCGCGCTCGACCCGAACGGTGTGATGGCGTTTTTCTTCTCGCTGTTCATGGGCGTCATAATGGGCGACGCGGGGTACGGACTGCTGATGATAATCGGCGGATTTCTGCTTGCCGCGAAGAGCCGCAAAGGAACTTCGATTTACCGTATGGCAAGGGTGTTCGCATACGGCGGGTTTTTCGCCGTGGCGTTCGGATTTTTGTTCGACAGTTTTCTCGGGTTCGCATTGCTCAGAAACATTCCGGCTTATGCCGAATTTTACGCGGCTTACGTCGATCCGATAGCGGCAAAGTGTACGCTTGCAGGCATAACCGTTCCGTCCGCGCTTATGTGGTGTCTTGGGCTGGGAACGTTCCAGATAGCCGTTTCGCTTATAATGAAAGCCGTGCAGTGCTTTAAGCGCGGTCAGGTGGTCGAAGGTATTTTTTCGGGCCTCGTCTGGTCGTTCGCGCTGATGAGTTTCATATTGCTGGTATTTTTCGCGATAAAAGGCGATAAGACGGTCGGCGGGTATTTGCTCTATCCGACGCTTGCGCTGTTCGGCGTGGGTATTCTGACTTCGGGTATAACCGAAAAGGGTTTCGGCAAAGTTACGAAAATATTCGGCTCGGCTTACGGTCTGATAAATTATGCGTCCGACATTCTGAGTTATGCAAGGCTTTACGGGCTTATGCTGGCGGGTGCGCAGATAGCATCGATATTCACCAACTCCATCGCGGTAGGGATGTTATTCCCCAAAGGAGTGTTCGGGGTGATAGCGGGTATCGTCGTGATAATCGCGGGCAACCTCTTCAATTTAGCGATGAACCTTCTCGGCGCGTTTATACACGATTCGAGACTTCAATACGTCGAATTCTTCGGCAGATTTTACGAGGGCGAAGGCGAACTTTTCGCGCCCATCGGATCGCAGAGAGAATTTATATATTTCAAATAACATTTTATCGGAGGATAAAAAAATGGATGGAAGAGCAATAGGCATTGCGGGTTTGGCGATCTGTATGATTTTATGCGGATCGGGTTCGGCTTTCGGTCTTTTCAAGACCGGTACGTCGGCTGCGGGCGTTCTCGCCGAGGACGGAAAGAAATTTTCAAAGATAATCGTTCTTTCGCTGCTCCCCGCGACGCAGGGTATTTACGGTTTCGTCCTCGCGGTTATGAACATACCCGAGGCGGGTATAGCGGCGGCTGAAGGCTGGGCGATTTTCTGGAAGGCTTTCGGTATGGGCGTGACCGGCATGCTGTCGGCTGTTTTGCAGGGAGCGACGGCGGCGGCATGTATCTATGCGGTAGGTAAAAACAGTGCGGGTTCGGGTAAATACGTACTCTTCCCGGCGATGATCGAGTTCTACGCCATACTTGCGCTCGTACTCGGCATAATGATGTAATTAACGGATAAAAATGTCTGAAACGTTTAATATCGAACTTCTCGACGCGATAGCGCGCAACGCGGAAAACGAGGCGGCGGAAATCATATCCAAAGCCGAGGCTTATGCCGCGGAAAAGCGTGAAAACGCAGAGGCGGCGGCTGAAGAAATAGCCGCTGTTTCCGCGAAAAACACCGCAGAGAAAGTCAGGGATTTACAACTTAAAAGCGATACCGCGGCAAGAATGGAAAGAAACAGGCGACTGCTTGCCGCAAGACGCGCCGCGATAAACAGAGTTTACGAACTTCTTTCCGACGGACTGAAAAAACTCGACGGCAAAGACTTTACCTCGCTGGTTGCGTCCGCGGTCGAAAAATACGGCGAAAACGGGCAGAAAATAATTTTGTCGGCGTCGTCTCCTGCGGACGAAAAAGAAATCGCGGCATTACCCGCGGTTAAGGCTAAGGGTATGACCGTCGCGAAAAGCGATAAACTTAAAGACGGGTTCGTCCTGTCGGGCGATGCGTACGACCGCGACTTTTCGTATTCCGCGATAGTCGACGCGTATCGCGAACGTACCGAAAAAGAAGTCGCCGACGCGATGTTCGGAGAAGACAGATGAAAGTACCTTACTCCTACGCTAACGCCGTCGCTGTATCGTCGCATAAAACGCTGATACCTAAGAGCAGGTTTTTATCGGCAATCGACGCAAAAACCGCAGACGAGGCATTAAAGACGCTTACTTCGGGCGGGTTCGGTAAAAACGCCGATATAAACGGCGCCGGCGAATACGAAAAAGCGGTCGCCGCGGAAACGATTGCGCTGAAAGATTTCGTAAACGATTATTCCCGCGGAAACGACGTCCGGTTCTATTGCTTTCTTAAAAGCGATTTCTTTAATTGCGACGTCGCCGTAAGGCGGCAGATTCTCGGCGTCGACGCAGGTTATGCGAAAGACGGTTTAACCGATACCGCCGTTATCGAAGAATTCGTCAAAAGCGGTAAGGGCGAATTGCCCGCTTATCTCGAAGTCGCGGTCGGTGATCTTAAAACTCTCTGCAAAAACGGTTCGCCGTCGGGCGCGGAGATGTCTTTCGTCGCGATAAAAGATTATTATGCCGCCGCGCTTAAACTTATTAAAAACCGACTTATACGCGACCTGATAAAAACAGAAATCGACTGTGCTAACGTTTCGGCGTATACGCGTTCTTCAAGCAAAGAGGCAGCCGAAAAACAATTTATAAGCGGCGGTAAGTTGAAAAAAGAAAAACTTGCGGTGTTGCAGGGCGGCGATAACGGTAAGATCCGCGACGCATTCCTCTTTTCGCCGTATAAGGACCTTGTAGACGCTTGCGTCAGGGCTAAATCGGAAAATCGTCCGCTTTCCGAATTCGAGAAAATCAAAGACGATTATCCGATGAAACGTCTGGACGCGAAACGCTACGCCTCCGAGGGGATAACGCCGGTACTTCTGTACGCGGCGTATAAGCGCGCGGAGATAAAAAATTTCAGAACGGTGATTTCGGGCAAAATGGCGAACGCGCCTGCCGAAACTATCGCGGGGAGGTTGAGAGATGGTTACGTCGGCTGATACCGCTATACTGTCAAAGGGCGAAAGCGCGCTGGCGTTCAAGG
>USHO01000034.1 GCA_900554485.1 uncultured Eubacteriales bacterium | reverse complement strand
GCACCGACCGGTCTCGGGCCTGCAGGTCTGCGAGAATCCGCAGGTACGTACTCCCGGCGAACGGGTCTGCCGTCACGCGAAAGAGGTTTACGATCGTTTTTAGGTTCGTAAACGCGAGGTTGTTGACTAGGCAATTTCACAAGATTAGGGTCTTCGCCTCTCGCAATCGCCTCTTTTCTCTTCTGTTCGAGAATTTTTGCACGAGCCTCAGCCAATGCTCTTGCCTGAGCTTCTTCTACCGCTTTTAATCGTTTTTCTTTTTCTAATCTTGCAGCCTCAGCCGGATCGACAGGTTTTTCTTGAACGGGCTTTTCCACGGTTTTATCGGCTGATTTTTCGACAGGCTTTTCTTCCGTCTGTTTTTCATCCTTAGATTCGGGTTGTTTTTCTTCTGCAACAGTCGCCTTTTCACTTATTTCAACCGTCGGTTGTTCTTCAACATCGACATACACATCAACCTTTTCGGAAACCACGGTATTATCCACAGGTTCGGCTACAACATCTTCTGCCCGAACAGGATGATCTGCCTCGCCGTTCTTTACCTCATCGGCAATCTTTTCTTCGGCGTGAAGTTTCTCGAGTCTTATTCTCTCCTCGTTCTCCCTGTCGACTTTGATCTGACGTTCCTTGGCATTAGCCTTTTTATTTATAGCAGAAATATCGGCTTTAAGCGTATCAACCTTAGATTTGAGATCGGCAAGCGCACCGCCGAGCGAATTGATTCTTTTAAGATTTTTTAAGATGTCTTCTTTCTTTTCTTCCATATTACCCTTTCCTGTCTCCCGATAAAAGTTTTAGCCCGTATGCAGGCGCTACAGCAATAATAGCCTCGGCAAGTTTTGCGTCGGTAATCGCCGCAGTCTTGCAATCTTCTTTAAGCGTCAATTCTTCAAGCGTATATTCACCGCTGTCATAAAGCGGACACCCGAATGTTCTTGAAAACTTCTCTGCCGTCGCCCGCGCATTATCGCTTGCCGTACGACATAACATCACCAGATACACCCGTTTTCTTAAAGTCTCAATAGAATTCGCACCGACACGCAGATTTCCGCTCTTTTTTGCGAATCCGATGTATGTGAATACCTTAGTTTTTTTCGCGTCCAAGAAGTTCCCTCCGTAATTCGTCGTAAACATCCTGTGAAACATTCTGTGAAAACAATCTTCCGATCATTTTTTTCTCTGTCAGTCTATTTATACACGACTCGCTTTTACACACATAAGCTCCACGACCGTCGGATTTCCCGCTCGCATCGTAAAATATATTCCCGCCTTTATCGCGAGTTATCCGCAACAATTCTCTTTTGGGAAATTCTTTCCTGCAACAAACGCAGGTTCTTATAGGAATATTCTTTTCTGCCATATACCCGACTTTGCCTGCGGCAAAAATTCGCAGTGCAAAAAATAATGTTTATTTATAAATTCTCGTCAAACGATTCTTCAACGGTGCTATCGTCCCCGTTATTGTCGTTTGCGGCAAGCAAAGCATCCTCTTTTGCGGCTTTACTTTCACTCCTGACGTCAATTTTCCATCCGGTAAGTCTTGCCGCCAGACGAGCATTCTGTCCGTCTTTACCGATTGCAAGAGACAACTTGTCGTCGGGGACGACGACTCTCGCCGCCTTTTCGCCCTCATTCGCACTGACTTTAAGCACTTTTGCCGGAGACAATGCTTTTGCAATATATTCCAGCGGATCCTCGCTCCATGCGATAATATCTATTTTTTCACCGTTGAGTTCGCGTACGACTTCATTTACGCGAGCCCCCTTGTTACCGACGCATGCGCCTACCGCATCGATGTTCGGGTCGTTACTGTAAATGGCGATTTTGGTTCTTTGTCCGGGTTCGCGAGAAATCCCTTTAACTTCGACTATTCCGGATTCGATTTCGGGAACTACATTTTCAAAAAGTTTTTTAACAAGCCCCGTAGATGTTCTGGATACGAGTATCTGCGCATTTCTGCCGGTTGTTCTTACCTTTTTGACATAAACCATGAGTTTATCGTTTACTTTATAAGTTTCGGTAGGAACCTGATCCTGAGGGAGCATAACCGCCTCAATTTCGCCAGCACCGATCTCGACATAAACGTTTTTATCCTCAACACGCCTTATGGTGCAAACTTTAGCCTCGTTTTCTTTATCCTCAAATTCGGCAAGCGTCATATCTCTTTCGGTTTCGCGAAGTTTTTGCAGAACGACCTGTTTGGCAGTCTGCGCCGCTATACGCCCGAATTCTTTCGGAACGAACTCGACCTTAATCTCATCGCCGGGCTTATAAGTTTTTTTAATAAGCCTTGCATCGTCAAGCGATATTTCCTTTTCCGGATCGACAACTTCTTCGACGACTGTTTTTACGGCGAAGAACTTTACGGTCTTCTTTTCGGGATTTATATCGAGTTTTACATCTCCGGAATCGCCGGTATGCTTTTTATACGCAAAAACAAGAGCATTTTCAAGCGTTTCTATCAACACTTCCGGTTTTATACCCTTTTCGGTTTCTAAATCTTCTATCGCCTGAAAGAAATCTTTGTTGATCATTGATATTCTCCTTTTTGTATCAAGGCGCGTTTACAACGCGTGATTTTTAATCGAATTTTATTAAAGAATTTATTTTAGCGATTTTGGTCATCGGAACAGTTTGCTTTATTCCGTCAATCATCAAAATCACATTTTTACCGTCATAGCCGGAAAGTTCGCATTCAAAATATTTTTTACCCCGCATCGGCGCAAAAAGTTTTACCTCGACTTCCTCACCCATATGTTTTTCAAAATCTCTGTCCGTTTTGAAGGGTCTGTCAAGCCCCGGACTGGAAACGTTCAACGTGTACGATGCGCCGTAGGACGGATCGTATTCGTCAAGGACGGGGTCTATTACATTATGAAACTTCTCAAGAGTATCCAAATCCACGCCGTCTTCGGTATCGACATATACGGTGAGAGACGGGGCTTTGGATATTTTAGTCTCAACATCGACCAATTCTACGCCGTTTTCTTCTGCGTAAGGCAACAAAAATTCGCGTATTTCGGATGCGTCCTTAAACTTCATGACTCCTCCTCATAAAAATTTGAGAGTGGCCAGCCACTCTCAAATCAAGTAATAACTATTAAGCATCTATATGATACCATATTTTCAAATTATATGCAAGCATTTTATTCTCCGTCAGGCAAATTTTTTCTCACTTCGGCAAGTTTTAACAACATTTTTGCCGTGGCGTGAGCATCAGACAGCGCGCGATGATGCAAAAATTCGATTCCGAAATATCCGCATACGGTATTGAGTTTATGGTTTTTCAGTCTCGGCAGGGTTTCTTTGGATAACGCATAAGTATCTATACCTTTATTTTTGAATATATACCCTGCTTTCGATGCGAGAAATTTTATGAACTTATAATCGAATTCGATATTATGAGCAACGATTGTATATCCGTCGCAATATTTATAAAAATCAGATATCACTTTATCAAACGTCGGAGCATCTTTAACCATTTCGTCGTTTATTCCGGTAAGCGAAGTTATTTCCTCGCTTATTTCCTGTTCCGGATTTATAAGTGTCTGAAATTTATCGATTATTTTTCCGTCTTTTATCCTTACCGCTCCTATTTCGGTTATTTTATCTCCGCTTATATAACTGAGCCCTGTGGTTTCAATATCTACGACGACAAAATTTCTGCCGATAAGACACGGCTCGACAGGCTTTTCGACATCGAATAGATTACTTTGACTTAAATCGTCGATTGACGACGGAAACACTAAAGTATATTCGCCCGGAACAGGTCGCCCTTCCCGCTCAACCGGTTTGAAGTTCGCGGGGAAAATACAAAAAGACAAATCTCTGATAATATAACTTGGATTACCGTTAAATGTCGATAATTCGCCCCTCGTCAATATCTGCGTTCCGACATTGATTTTTTCGATTTTTTTCTCTTTTTCTTTAGTTAAAAATACTTTACCCTGAATCTTAGCCGTCGTGTCGGTAAATTCATAAATGTAAAAAGGTTTCCCGTTTTTGGTTTCTTTCTGCATTATGGACGTAACCGTGCCGGCGAAAGTAACCTCGCCTGAAACCACATCGGCATCCGCCATATAAACCGCCGTGGAATCGACGTCTTCGCCCCACAGTTTTACAGGATCCGCAACGGTATAAGTACGCAATTTAACGGCAGAAAAGTCCGATGCATCCGTATTGACTTTCAGAATATCGGTGTCTATCTCGGCTTTACCTTTGGTCTGCACGTCCCCTATAAATTTACCGCAATATATATCCGCCAGGTATAAATCGATCGCATCCGTGATACGGTTATTTATAAAATATTCATACGCATCGTCATGAACCTTAATCGTATACCTGCATATTCCGTCTCCCGTTATCGTTACAATGTCGGAAAGCGTAAGCGAATGCGCTGCGGATTTATATTCCTTATCGATAAATTCAAGTACGGATTTTGCCACAAGTTCACCGTCGGCAAGGATTTTCGACACATTTACACATCCAAGCGTAAAGCCGTCCGGTAAAACCCGCGCTATTGTTGCCGCCACCTCACGACGAATATCATCCGATACGGCCTTATCGCTTATCACCTCGGCATCTACCGTTCTGGAGATTCTATGCACCGTAATATCTTTAATTTTTGCGTTTTTAAGACTTTCGTCGATATTTCTTATATCGTTAATCAGCGTCGACAAGTTTCTTTATTTCCTTAATAAATTCTTCTTTAGCGTCGGCAAAAGGAACTTTTTTATAAATTATGCCCTTCTTGAAGAATGCACAATATCCTCCTCCGCCGGCTATACCTATATCGCAATCCTTCGCCTCTCCCGGACCGTTTACCACACATCCCATCACGGCGATTTTTATCGGTTTTCTGACATTCGCCGTCAGTTTTTCTACACTTTCGGCAAGCGATATGCTGTCGTACTCCGTTCTTCCGCACGTCGGACACGATATAACTTCCGCATAGTCATTTTCAAGCCCTACGCTTCTGAGTATTTTTTTTGCGGTAAAAATTTCTTCTTTCGGATCGGCAGTAAGCGAAACTCTGATCGTATCGCCTATTCCCTCAAGTAATAACGAACCTATACCGATTGCACTCTTTATGACTCCGCTGCCGAGCGTTCCTGCCTCGGTCACGCCGATATGCAAAGGATAATCTGTTTTTCGGCTCAGATACTCATATGTTTTTTTTGTCAACGGAACGTTAGACGCCTTTGCCGAAACAACTATATTATCAACCCCGTAACGTTCCAGTATGGCTACATTTTTAAGCGCGCTTTCCGCAAGAGAAATTTCGTTTTTACCGTATTTTTCAAGCAAACCTCTTTCCACGCTGCCCGAATTAGAACCGACCCTGACGGCAGTGCCGGAATCTCTTAATGCTTTTGCGACCTCAGCGACATTATGTTCCGAACCGATATTCCCCGGGTTTATCCGTATCTTATCAACGCCGGCATCAATAGCCGCAAGCGCATAGCGATAATTAAAGTGAATATCTGCCACAAGCGGAATATGTATGCCGTCTTTAATTGTTTTAAGCGCAGCCACGTCGTCATCGTCTTTAACAGATACCCTTATAATATCGCAACCGATTTCTTCCAGCGAACATATCTGACGGATAACATCTTCGGCTTTAGAGGTTTTTATATTGCACATGGACTGCACGGCGACTTTCTTTCCGCCGCCGATCTCAGTATCGCCTATTTTTACAACTTTGGTCATTTTTTACTTCCGATATTCATTTCGTATATTATTCGCAATCCGTTAAGAGTAAGCGTCGCATCGAAAATATCTATACAGTCGGTCTCGTTGTAAATAAATTTACCGAGCCCGCCAGTCGCTATAACTTTAACATCGTCACGACCGAGTTCTGTTTTGATTTTATTTACAATATTCCCAACAAGCCCCGAAAAGCCGTAGAAAATACCTGCCTGCATACAATTTATCGTATTTTTTGCAATTACGGACGGGGGCTTTTCCAATTCTATAGTAGGCAGATTTGCCGTTCCGCTGACAAGCGAATCGAGAGAACCCTTGATACCCGGAGCAATAACAACCCCGATCAGTTCACCTTTATGTGATATTATATCGAATGTCGTGGCAGTGCCGAAATCTATGCAGACAATCGGAGAACCAAGCCCGTAACGACTTATCGCGCTTACGCTGTCTACTATTATATCAGCACCGACTTCGCGTGAATTGTCCGCCTTGATGTTTAACCCGGTTTTCACCCCGGGTCCTACGACTAAGGGCTGACAACCCAAGTAATCGCGACACATATGCTCCATAGTATAGTTAAGCGAAGGAATAACCGACGACATTACCACGCCGTTTATGTCTTCCTTTTCTATCCCCGCAGACTTCAATAAATCTCTGACGATAACGCCGTATTCGTCGCTCGTCGAATTTCTTTGCGAAGTAACGCGGAAAGTCGCTTTCAATTCTTTTCCGTCGAAAATAGCGTATTTTATATTGCTGTTGCCTATATCTATACAAAAAATCATACTTTTCTGACCGCTTTGATTACTCTGCAAACCGATGGCGCAAGTACCATATTTAACGCGAACTCTATTAAAAAATTAACGCCAGCGCACAAAATGAACAGGAAGTAAACGACGCCGGCATTGCTTGCCACAGCCATTGCGTTTATAGAATCGTACATAGCAAGTGCGCCTAAAATGAAAATACCCGTATTCACGATCGGGGCGACCGCAGCAGCGACGAAAACCGCAGCGAATTCATTTTTACTTTTTATGAATTTATACGCAAGTCCGGATAAAAATCCCGCGGCAATCGCTTTTATAAAACACGTAAGCGCGGTTAAAAACGGATGGGCCGTAAACAATGTGTTTGTAAACGGATCCATGCCGACTATACCCATGATATAGGTTACCGCACCGAAAACGAAACCTAAAAACGCACCATAAAGCGGACCTAAGACAATCGCCCCGACGACAATCGGTATAAGCACGAAAGACAATCTGACCGCGCCGATTGCAAAATAACTGCCGAATACTTGCAATACGATTACGAGTGCGGTAAGCATCGCAAGCACGGCTAATTTTTTAGCCGAAAAAAACCTTTCTTTTCCCATGTTGACTCCTATCGGATTTCAATTAAGAATATCCGTAAAAAATAGTATGTAATTACTCGGTCAAACCCGTAAACGGTGTTCGCCGAATATTATTATACTTAAAATAAATTATTTTTACAAGCAAAAAAACATTCATTCACAAAATTCAGTTTTTTCAAGTATAATGATACTGATAGCGAAAACATTTCGCGCTATCCCATTTTACGAGGAGGAATTATTTTATGACGAATTGTTTCGGCTTTGGCGACAACTGCTGCCTTTGGATGCTTATCATTCTGTTGATACTCTGCATCTGCAAAAACGGTTGCTTAAACGGCATACTCGACAAGATATGTAACTGCGGTTGCTTAATCCCGCTTTTACTTATCCTTTGCTGCTGCAAAGGCGGCGAACACGGCGGACCCGATTTCGGTTTCGGCGGTTGTAAATAATTTAAGTACATAAAAAGCGGTCGGCGAAAATTTTCGCCGACCGCTTTATTCGCTTTTATCTTTGAACTCTGCCTGACGCATCTCCGCCTGCGAGTTTGGCGACCTCATCAGCCGAAACCATGTTATAATCACCCTCTATAGTATGTTTCAGGCAACTTGCCGCAACCGCAAACTCGATAGTCTTCTGCGGATCGTAACCGCTTAAAAGCGAATAGATAAGTCCGCCGCCGAAACTGTCTCCTCCGCCGACGCGGTCGACTATATGCATGGCATATTTTTTGGAAAAATATGCCTTACCGTCCGTGTACAGCATTCCGGACCAGTTATTGTCGTTTGCAGACAAACTCTCTCTCAGCGTTATCGCGACTCCCTTGAATCCGAATTTTTCCGTAAGTTTTTTCGCAACCGATATATACCCTTCGCGATTAAGTTTACCGGTATTTATATCTGTATCGTCGGCCTCTATGCCGAAAACGTCTTTAGCGTCTTCTTCGTTTGCTATGCAGTAATCGATATACCCGCATAACTCGCTCATAACTTTACCCGCTTTTTCTTTACTCCATAATTTTTTTCTGAAGTTAAGATCGCACGACACGGTTATGCCGCGTTTTTTAGCCTCTTTTGCGGCATCCAGACAAATAGATGCAACCTCGTCGGACAATGCGGGAGTTATTCCGGTAAAATGAAACCATTCTACGCCGTCAAAGATATTCGACCAATCGAAATCCTCTTTTTTAGCCGTCGCGATTGCCGAACCCGCTCTGTCGTAAATAACTTTACTGGGGCGCTGACTTGCTCCTTTTTCGCAGTAATAGATACCTACTCTGTCTCCGCCGCGGACAATCTTTGACGTATCTACGCCGAATTTCCGCAATGAATTTACCGCGGCCTGACCTATTTCGTGTGTAGGCAATTTTGTTACAAATGCGACGTCTACACCATAATTGGCAAGCGAAACCGCGACGTTCGCCTCGGCGCCGCCATACGTCGCCTCATACTTTTCGCTTTGAACGAATCTGAGATAATTCTCGGGGGCGAGTCTTAACATAAGTTCGCCGAAAGTTACCGCTTTTTTCATTTATTTAATGCCTCCTCTACGAAGAAACTGCCGCCGACCGCAGCGACTTTATCAAATGCAAGAAATTCATCGAGATTTTCCCTGTTTACACCGCCGGTAGGTATAAACTTCACCTGCGGAAACGGTGCGGAAAGCGCTTTCAAAGCCTTCAAGCCGCCGTAAACGTTCGCGGGGAAAAATTTCACCGTAGTTATACCCATGTCTAACGCCTGCATTATTTCGGTGGGCGTAACACAACCGGGATAATACGGAACGCCGTTCGCTTTACATATTTCCGCAACTTCGACGGATAACCCGGGAGAAACGATAAATTTCGCACCCGCATTCAACGCATCCACGCATTGTTCCCCGTTGATTACCGTACCGGCACCGACGTTCATATCGGGAAACTTCTCGCATGCCAGCGCGATAGCGTCTTTGGCACACGCCGTTCTGAAAGTTATTTCGGCACAATTTATACCGTCGTTTTTAAGCGCGGTAAGGATTTTCTCGGTGTCTTCGAGATTTTTAATCACGACGACAGGAATAAGCTTGTCCATATGTTATACTCCTCACGGATTTTATTTTACTCGTTTGAAATTACCTATAGTTTCGTTTACCGTCTCGACAAAGGCAAACGTATCATCGTACTTATTAAGTATATTCTGAAAATCGACTATCTGATGTTTATTGATGACACAGATTATCACATCTTTTTCGGTATTGCTGTAAACGCCCGTCCCGACGATTTTCGTCGCGCTGTGTTTGAGTGTTTCGACTATTTCTTTATCGATTTCGGCGGCATGTGACGTAATTATTAAGAACTTATATGCAGATTTACCGCCTTTTATCAGGCTGTTACCGAGAAAACTCGACATAAAACAGTATAAAAGGCAAAGGCATGCAGGCTCGTAACTATAATTGCCCGCCGCATCCGTATAAACAAAAATCGAAACCACCGCGACTATCGCGTTAAACGCAAAAGTTATCCAGAAAAAGTTCAGTTCAGGCTTTATTTTGCTTACATATTTCGATATTATATCCGTGCCGCCGGTCGACGCATTCATCTTGAAACATCCGCCATAAACAAATCCGCCGATCAATCCGCCGAGAATAACCGCGAGAATCGTATTATCTTCCGCCACATATTTGAACTTTGCGGTATCGAAATTTCTGTCGATATATTGCAACAAAAGGTATACGCCGGAATATGCCAGACTGAACACCAACGTTTTAACGGCAAATTCCCTGTCGGTGGTAAAAAATGAAAACACGCAAAGCGGAATGTTGACAAGAATCGACATATATCCGATACTGAACCCGCATTCGTACTGTATCATCGTTGCAATGCCGTTTATACCGGCAGGTGCAAAATTGTTGGGAATTATGAACAAATTATAGCCGAGTGCGTGAACCGCCGCAAGCAAAATTATAAAAGCGTAAGAACACGCCGTCTTCATTTTTTTATTAGACATACCTGTACGGTAATTTCATCCTTAAATACAAACTATGCTTATTCTACAACAAATCAATCGTTTTGTAAACCGTTTATAGTAAATATAGTTATTTTTTATTTGCAAAAAATTGCGAGTTATATATCGTTTCGTCTGCAGACGGATAACTTTTAACGCACATTTCGTGATATACCGCCGCTGTTCTCTTATCGCCAAGCTTATAATATAAGGATACCAATCTTAAAAGAGGTTCGAGATAATAAAATTTCCTCTCGTAAAATCCGTCTTTCGGCAACGGCAGATCTGCGCACAACGCGCATTTATAGAATGCAACGGCGTTTACAAAATCTCCTCTTTCAGCCCTTATATCACCCAGATAGCAAAAAATTTCGGCATCGGCGCCGACCCTGCACAGTGCATCCGTAAGATTTTTTTCGTCCGCTTTCAGTTTTCGTAATATATCGCATTTATAAATCGTTTTATATGCGTCTCTGACGTCGGGAAGATAGGCTTTTCCACATGATACAAATTTTAATAACGCTTTTTTAGCCTGCGAATATTTGCCGTTATAAAACAATTCTTTCGCATAATAATATTCATCTCTTTTATTAAGCGTATACCCGTATGACAACCGTGTTTCATATATACGCAGGTTTCTTGTCGGATCTCCGGACGATATTTTCCGATGTTCGACTGTAATATCCGTATATCTGATATCGCCGAATGGTGCAACGGACTCATGAATAAAACCTTTGAATATGGCGTAAGGACAGTTCCGTATAAGCCGTTCTCTGTAATACTCGAATGTGATATTTCCATGTTTATCAAATGCCGTCGCATAACGGAACATATAGGTATCGGATGTTTTGTTTTCGTTTTTTAATTTTATAATTTTATCTGTATTTTCTTTGGTTATAACGTCATCTGCGTCAACCCAGAACAAATAATCGCACGTCGCCTTTGAAAATGCATAATTCCTTGCCGCCGAAAAATCGTCATTCCATATAAAATCATATACTTTATCGGTAAATTTCTTGACCATGTTTTTTGTTTCGTCGTGACTGCCTGTATCTACGACTATTATTTCGTCGGCAAAATCGGTTACGCAGTTTAAACATCTTTCTATTACTTTTTCTTCGTCCTTAACAATCAGACACACGGAAATCTTCATATGTTCCCCCTCTTGTTATTGTACGGCAGACATTCGACGGAGTGTGCAAAACATTGATAACTGTCATATAATATGTTAGCGCGTTAAAAAATTATATCATAAATACGCGCTATTAACACTCTTGAGGAGATAATTCGATATGTTTGAAGATTTATGCAGAATGTTCTCTTGTTGCGGCGGACAACGTACCGAACAACGTCCGGAACCGAGACGCTGTTGTGGTAACGGAAACGGATTTCCGCCCCGAGGTCCGCGTGGAGCCACAGGAGCGA
>USHO01000033.1 GCA_900554485.1 uncultured Eubacteriales bacterium | reverse complement strand
GGCGTGATACTTGCCGAGATCGGCGAGGCTCAGGGGCAGCCCGTCAGAGACATATTCGTAAACGGCGGTTACGCCGTCGAAGTGTATAAGGATATTTCGGGTAACGACCGAATCGTCAAGGCGGTGAAATTATGATAGAAAAACTCGAAAAGATACTTGCCCGTTACGACGAACTCGGCAATGCGCTTGCCGACCCCGCGACGCTTTCCGATATGGAAAAGTGGAAGAAATTCGCAAAGGAGAGGTCGGACATAGAAGAGGCGGCGACGGTCTATCGCGAGTATAAAAAGACCGAAGACGATATGCATGCCGCCGAAGAGACCTTGCGCGGCGAGACCGATGCCGATATGAAGGCTATGCTCGAAGAGGAGTATTACGCCTGCAAGAAAAAACTTTCCGGTCTTACCGAGCAACTTAAAATACTGTTGTTGCCTAAAGACCCCGACGACGACAAAAACGTCATTATGGAAATCCGTGCCGGCGCGGGCGGGGAAGAGGCGGCGTTGTTTGCTTACGAACTCTATCGCATGTATCTTAAATTCGCCGAAAAAAACCGCTGGAAGACCGAACTTATCGACGGTAACGAGACCGAACTCGGCGGCGTAAAAGAAGTCGTGTTTTCGATAAGCGGCAAAGGCGTATACAGCAGACTTAAATACGAAAGCGGCGTTCACCGCGTTCAGCGCGTGCCTGACACCGAATCGCAGGGCAGAATTCATACTTCCACCGTAACCGTGGCGGTATTGCCCGAGGCGGAAGACGTCGAAGTCAATATAGACGAAAAAGACCTTAAAATAGATACGTTCCGTTCGAGCGGGGCGGGCGGTCAGCACGTCAACAAGACCGAATCGTGCATACGCATGACGCATATTCCGACCGGAATCGTCGTTACTTGTCAGGACGAGCGTTCGCAACTGAAAAACCGCGAAAAGGCTATGAAAGTGATGAAAAGCCGTCTTTACGATTATTATAACACGCGGTACAGAGACGAATACGACGCCAACAGAAAGAGCCTTGTCGGAACGGGCGACCGTTCGGAGCGGATACGCACTTATAACTTCCCGCAGGGCAGGATAACCGATCACAGAATAGGTTATACCGTATATACGCTGGAACAGTTCCTCGAAGGCGATATGGGCGATCTGCTGGATGCGCTCGCCGTGGCGGACAGAGAGGCGAAATTAACCGAAAGTGAGGATATATTGTAATGAAATCGTCGTTAAAGGCAAACGGGGTGTCGCCGTCGGCGACGCTTGAAATAACGGCAAAGGCGAAAAAACTTAAATCGGAGGGCAGAGATATTATCGCGTTCACCGCGGGCGAACCCGATTTCAATACCCCCGATTTTATCGTAAACAGCGCGATAACCGCCTTAAAAGGCGGCTTTACCAAATATACGCCGACGGCGGGTATACCCGAACTCAGAAAAGCGATAGCCGAAAAACTCACGCGCGAAAACGGGATAGACTGCGACGAGAGCAATATCGTCGTTTCGTGCGGGGCGAAGAGTTCGTTGTATCATGCGATGCTTGCGATTATAGACGACGGAGACGAAGTCGTAATCCCGTCGCCTTACTGGGTGACGTATGTCGAACAGGTAAAACTGTGCGGCGGGGTCGCGGTTACGGTAAAAGCAAGGCGCGAAAACGGATATAAAATTACGGCGGACGACCTCGAAAACGCGATAACCGACAAGACGAAACTCTTTCTTATCAATTCTCCGTGCAATCCTACGGGCGCGGTATATACGAAGACCGAACTCGAAGGGCTTGTCAGCGTGTGCGAAAAACACGGGCTGGAAATAATTTCGGACGAGATATACGAAAATCTTGTATTCGGCGGCGCGGAACACGTTTCGGTCGCCACGCTCGGTAATTACGCCAAGGAACATACTATAACCGTAAACGGCGTGTCGAAGTCTTACGCTATGACGGGCTGGCGCATAGGTTATCTGTGCGCTCCGACGAAAACGGCGGCAAAAATATCGGCACTGCAAGGACACACCACAAGCAATGCCTGTTCGTTCGCGCAGTATGCGTCGGTAACGGCGCTTAAATGCGGAGACGATTTTATTGCCGGAATGCGCGGCGAATTCTCAAAGAGAAGACAGACGATGATCGATTGTTTAAGCAATATCGACGGAATATCTTTTTCCGTACCCGACGGTGCGTTTTATGTCTTCGTCGACGTGTCGGCGCTGTTCGGCGGTGAAACGAACGGCAGTAAAGAGTTTGCCGCAAAACTGCTCGATTCCGGCGTTGCGGTTATTCCCGGGTCGGCGTTCGGCGATGACGGCTGTATCAGGCTGTCTTACACTTTGCCTGCCGACGAGATTGTCGAGGGAATAAACAGGTTGCGCGATTTTATCGAAAAACTCGCATCAAACCTTAACGTTAAATAACTTTTCTGCCGATAAAAAATTTCGCAAATTATTTTTCAAAAACTGTTGAAATATTTTTCGGTTTGGTATAGAATATAATTACAAGAAAAAACGGAGGTATCATTTTATGATAAAACTCATTTACGGCCCCAAGGGTTTCGGAAAAACCAAAATTATGCTTGACGACGTAAACGCCGCAGCCGCTAAAGCGAAAGGCAACGTTGTTTTCATTACGGATAAAAGAATGTGTTCGGTCGCAATCGACCTTAACGTAAGATGTGTTTATACCGAAGAATACGCGATAGACACGCTCGACGGGTTTGAAGGTTTCGTCAAAGGACTTATCGCCGGCAACCACGATATAGAAAATATTTTCATCGACGGCATTTTAAGGATAACCAACGCGAATCTCGACGAACTCGAAGACGCATTCAACGAAATCAAAAAGATTTGCGAAGACAATAACGTCGCGCTCGAAATAACCGTTTCCGCGACGAAAGAACAGTTGCCCAAATATATGCTTGAATATATAGCGTAAACGTAATACGAAACAAAACCCCCTGCGAAGACGAAAAATTTTCCGTCTTCGCAGGGGGTTCTTTTATGCGGAAATAAAATGAGACGCGATTATCCGCGTCTCCGTAGTTATTTCTTTATTCTGATTATTTTGAAACTCAGCATCGTCACCAGTTCCGCCGGGATTAAAATAATAAATATCC
Organism: uncultured Eubacteriales bacterium; assembly: GCA_900554485.1. GTDB lineage: Bacteria > Bacillota > Clostridia > Christensenellales > Borkfalkiaceae > UBA10281. Next base: position 8,478 of record USHO01000033.1, on the reverse strand, counting down.
AGGGGAAGAATGCGCCTGCGACTTGCCATACGATTAAAAACACGTCGAGTACGAACGATACTATCAGTAGTGTCACCGACCAGAATCTAAGCGACGGTTTAGCCCATATCGAAGAAAAGACGACCGCGACTATCGCCGCCGCGGGGATGGGGTAAACGTAGCAATAAAGCAGGTTTTTGCCGATGCCGTCAAGTACGGGCAGCAGCGCGACGAATACGACCGTTTCGAGCAATGCTATTGCGATGAAGGTTATCGCCGTTATCAGTATGCGGTTGCGTTTTTTAACCGTTTGCGCGTACGTCGTCTGCTCGGCAACGATGTCGGGTTCGGCGTGTTCGGAAACGAGAAAGTCCAGCGTTACGCCGAACAGAGACGCTATCGTCATAAGCACCGTTACGTCGGGGATGGATTCTCCGCGTTCCCACTTGGAAACCGCCTTGTCGGAATAATTTATTTTCTCGGCAAGTTCTATCTGCGTCAACTTCATCTGTTTTCTCAAAGATATTAAGTTTTGGGCAAAAATCACTTTAACGTCCTGCATGGTAAATTCATTTTAGCACACTCGTTTATAAAAATCAATCGAAAACGGATAGTTTTATTGCGAAAAAGCGATAAAAACGTGTCGGCAGGCTGAATTCTACTTGAGGTAGAGCCGCGAAAACATACGGTAGAAAGTGTAAAATCGGGTTCTACGCACGGGATTTTCCGTTTATAATCGAACGCGCGAACAGTAGGTTGTATTTTGCCGCGCCTCGGGGTAAAATAACGGTAACGAAACGAAATGCCGTTCGGACTGTTCCGTGCGGAAAGGAGGCGACTATGTTATATGATAAGAAAATAACCGTTTTCGGCGACTCTATAGGCAAAGGGGTATTTACCGACGGCGGAAAGATAGAAGTGCTTAAAGACAATGCGGTCAGATTGTTTTCGGATTGGAGCGGTTACGAAATCGACAACCGTTCGGGATACGGGCAATCGCTTAAAAGACTTACGGAAAAAGGCGTGATGGACAGATTTATCGCCGATGCGAATCCGACGGCGAAAAACGTAGTCGTGCTCGAACTCGGCGGAAACGACGCCGATTTCGATTGGAAAGCGGTTGCGGCGGCTCCCGAAGAGGCGCACTTTCCTAAGACGAGGGTCGAAGAATTTTCAGGTATGTACGCCGATCTTCTTACGAAACTGCGTTGCGCGGGTATAGAGACAATAGTATGCACGATAGTGCCTATAAGTTCCGAAAGATATTTCGATAACGTTATCAGTAAAATGGTTGACGGTAACAGAGTGCTTGAATATTTCCATGGCGATGTAAACACCATTCATCGTCATCAGGAGATGTTCAACAACGAAATTCTTAAAAACGCTTTCAGAACGGGCACGGAAGTCGTCGATCTTCGCCGCGAGTTTCTGAATACCAACGAATTTGAAAGTCTTATCTGTCGCGACGGAATACATCCGAACGCCGTCGGGCAGAAAAAGATATTCGAAGTGGCGCGCGCGTTCGCGTCGTAAAATCATACTCATATTATTTCTCCGAGGCGGGGTGGCGGTTTCTTCAAAAAAGAACCGACACCCCGCGCTTTTATCCTGTATTCGGTTGCATTATTCGCCGTAATCTGTTAAAATTATATTATGAAATTCGTTGAAATTACAGTTTCCGCGACTAACGAGGCTCAGGAACTCGTTGCGGATATTATGTGGAATTATACAAATTACGGCGTCGCCATAAGCGATGCGCTGGACGTGAAAGAACTTGTCGAAAATCGCCGCAATACATGGGATTACATCGACGAAAAAGTCCTTGAAGAAATGAACGCCGACGTTACTCTTGTAAAGGCGTACGTTGCGACGGATATCGCCGACGAAACGATACCGAAAATCGAACGCGATTTAGCCGAACTCAAAAAACGTTGCGACGGATTTATCAAAACCGGCAGTCTGGAATTGGTAAGAAGAGTGGTCGACGGCGACGACTGGATAGAAATCTGGCGCAAGCATTACAAGCCGATGAAATTCGGCAACGTGGTCGTATGCCCCGCATGGATAAATTACGACGCCGCACCGGGAGAAGTAAAAATCCTTATCGACAGCAATATGGCTTTCGGTACGGGCGAACACGAGACGACGTCCATGGTACTGGAACTCATGCAGGATTATATCGCCGGCGCAAGAACGGTTATCGACGTCGGAACGGGCAGCGGAATACTCGGCATAGCCGCCGCGAAACTCGGCGCGAAACGCGTGTTTATGACCGATATAGATTACGTCGCCGTAAAAACAGCCGCGCATAACGCCGAAGAAAACGGCGTGAAAGACGCCTGCGAAGTCTGCCTTAACGACCTGCTCGACGAGAAGAACGTAAAAGGCGAATTGATTCTGGCGAATATTACAGCCGACGTGTTGCTTATACTTTCAAAGACGATCGTCGATCACGTCGAAGACGGCGGAGTGATGATAATGAGCGGAATAATCAAAAGCCGCGTCGACGAAGTTATCGAAAGATATTCGTCGCTCGGATTCGCGCTCGAAAAAAGAATGGATAAAGGCGAATGGATCGCCATTGTCATGAGGAAGATATGAAAGCGGTAGTATTTACGCTCGGTTGCAAGGTAAACAGTTGCGAGAGCGCATCGCTTAAAAGCGGACTTGAAAAACTCGGTTACGAGACGAGCGAAGAACTCTCTTTTGCCGACCTTTACATAATAAACACCTGCGCCGTAACCGCCGAGGCGGAGAAAAAATCCCGTCAGGCAATCGCGCGCGCGAGGAAGTATAATCCCGATTGTAAAATCATAGTCACGGGGTGCGCGTCCGAAAAGTCGCCGAAAGACTTTCTCGCAAAGAACAACGTAACGCTGGTTACGGGCGCGAAATCGAAAGATCGTATACTTTCGATGCTGGACGAACGCGGCGAAAAGTTTGACGAAACCGACGAATATTACGAAGAGTATCTCCCCGCCAGAACCGACAAGGAGAGGGCATATATAAAAGTGCAGGACGGTTGCGACAATTTTTGCAGTTATTGCATAATACCCTATCTGCGCGGCAGGTCGCGTTCGAGAAAAAAAGAGAATGTTCTGAAAGAGATAGAATACCTCAACCCCGAAGAGGCGGTCGTTACGGGAATAAACCTGTCGGCTTACGATAAAAACGGCGATGGACTTACGGGACTTATCGACTATCTCCGCAACGTCGATTGCAGAATAAGGCTAGGTTCGCTCGAGATCAACGTAATAACGCCCGACCTGTTGCTGAGCCTTAAAAATCTGAAAGATTTCGCCCCGCATTTTCATCTGTCTCTGCAATCGGGCAGTAACGCCGTGTTAAAATCGATGAACAGGCATTATACGCGTGAAGAGTTCGCCGAAAAATGCAATCTCATACGCGAATATTTCCCGGACGCGGCTATAACGACCGACATCATCGTCGGCTATTCAACCGAAACCGAAAAGGACTTTGAAGACAGCGTAAACCTTGCCGAAACGGTACGGTTTGCGGATATTCATTGTTTTCCGTATTCCCGCCGCGAGGGGACGGTCGGCGCGAAACTCAAAGAACTTCCGCCCAAGGTTAAAGACGAGCGTATGAAGGCTCTCACGGAAGTTAAAAACAGGTTGAAAAGAGCATTTATAGAGCGAAACATAAATACTTTACAGGAATTCATTCCCGAAGAAACCGAAGACGGATATACGTCCGGGTACACGGGCAATTATATCAAGTGTTACGTCAAAGGCGAGATACGCTGCGGCAGGCACACGATAAAACTTACCGACTTTTTCAAAGACGGCGCCGTTGCCGAATTATGCGCCGATCGGAAATAAATCAAGGGTGACGATATGGAAAATTGTGTTATAATAAACGATAAAGACAATGTAGGCATAAATCTTGCCGGGAACGATAAAATACCCGCCGGGCATAAATTCGCTTTAAGAGATATTAAAAAGGGCGAATATGTAATAAAGTACGGCGAGATAATCGGCAGAGCGACCGAAGATATTAAAAAGGGCGAATGGGTGCATACGCATAACGTCAGGTCGCATCTGGACGAAAGCGTCGAATACGAATATACCCCCGGATATCCCGAAACGGTAGTAAAAACGGGCGCGACCTTCAGGGGCTTTAAGCGCAAAAACGGCAGAGCGGGCATCAGAAACGAAATATATATCATTCCGACCGTCGGTTGCGTAAACGACGTGTGCCGACGACTTGAAAAACTCGCTCAGAAATACGTCAAAGGTTCCGTGGACGGGCTGTTCGCGCTTACTCATCAGTTCGGCTGTTCTCAACTCGGCGAGGACAATCTTAACATTAAAAAACTCTTGTGCGGGGTCGCTTTGAACCCCAACGCGAGTTATGTGTTGTTTGTGGGATTGGGTTGCGAAAATAACGGTCTCGACGGAATAAAGGAATACCTGAAACCGTATAACAGAGATAACATAGTTTATTTCAACTGTCAGGACGTAGACGACGAAATAAGTTACGGACTCGACGTGTTAAAAGATTTTTGCGAAAAGGCAAGCGTATTGAAACGCGAAGGCGTACCGATGAGCGAACTCTGTATCGGTCTTAAATGCGGCGGCAGCGACGGTTATTCGGGTTTGACCGCAAATCCGCTTGTCGGCAGAATAAGCGACCGTGTGGTAAAAGAGGGCGGCTCGGCGATTCTGACCGAAATACCCGAGACGTTCGGCGCGGAAAGATTGCTGATGAACAAATGCAAAGACCGCGCGACTTACGAAAAGTTTCTGAACGTTATAACGAATTTCAAGAAGTTTTACACGGATAACGGGTTCCCCGTATACGAAAACCCCAGCCCGGGAAACAAGAAAGGCGGAATAACCACGCTCGAAGAAAAGTCGCTCGGCTGTGTCGAAAAAGCGGGGTCGACGAAGATCGTAGACGTACTGGCTTACGGCGAAGGCGTAAAGGAGCAGGGCGTGTCGATACTTAACGCCCCCGGTAACGATCTTATAGCGGCTACTGCTCTGGCGGCAAGCGGTTGTCAGATAGTACTTTTTACGACGGGCAGAGGAACGCCGTTTTCGACTTTCGTACCGACTTTCAAAATCTCTACGAATAATCGTCTTGCAGAGCATAAGCAGAACTGGATAGACTTTAACGCGTACTCTATGGACGACGCGGGTTTATACGCCGCGATTATGCGGTGCGCAAACGGCGAAACGAAAGCCAAAAGCGAAGATGTCCGCGAAATAGCGTTTTACAAGACGGGCGTAACGTTATAAATTATAAAAAACGAGGGACGTCCGATTTTCGGAGATCCTTCGGCAACGTTTGAATTATCCCTCTGCATTATTCGGTTTTTAGTCGACCGAAGGCAAAATAAAAGTGCCGCCGGTCGGTGCCCTTCGGGGATTGCCGTTTCCCGCAAGCGGGAACCCTCGGCAAGAATTTGCAAGCAAATTGACGAACCTTCGGTTCTTCCACCGCCCGAAGGCAAAATTAAAACGAAGAACGACAAATCGTTCTCCGTTTTAATGGTGCCGCTGGTCGGGGTCGAACCGACACGGTATCGCTACCACGGGATTTTGAGTCCCGCGCGTCTGCCAATTCCACCACAGCGGCTTATTATTGCGTAACCGATAGTATAAATCTCCGTCGGCACGATAATTATAATACCATATTCGTTTCTAAAAATCAAGAAATTTTTACCTATTGAAAGGAATTTTTATGAACAAACTCGTTCTTATCGACGGCAACAGTCTTATAAACAGGGCGTTTTACGCTACGCCGCCGCTTTCTACCAAAGACGGAAAACCGACTAACGCGGTTTACGCATTTGTTAATATGCTGGTGAAAATAATCGCCGATCTGCAACCGAAGTACATTCTTGTCGCATTCGACAGAAAAGAACCGACTTTTCGTCATCTTATGTATTCCGATTACAAGGGAACGAGAAAACCCATGCCCGAGGATTTGCGTCCGCAGATAGACCTTCTGAAAACCGTACTCGATTCGCTCGGCATTGCCCGTTACGAACAGGCCGGTATAGAGGCTGACGATATAATCGGAAGTATGGCGAAACGATATAAGGACGAAACCGTGATTATAACCGGCGATAAAGACAGTTTTCAACTTGTCGACGAAACTACGTCGGTGTATTTTACGCGACGCGGCATAACCGATACGGAAGTCTACAACGCCGAAAATTTCAAAGAAAAAACGAGTATAGAACCATTGCAGATAATCGACCTGAAGAGCATGATGGGCGATTCTTCCGACAATATACCCGGTATAGCGGGTGTCGGCGAAAAAACCGCGCTTACGCTGATCGACAAATACGGCAGTCTCGAAAACCTTTACGATCACGTTTCCGATCTCGGCGGCAAGCTTAAAGAGAAAGTCGAAAACTCTAAAGAGACGGCGTTTTTATCCAAGACGCTTGCCACAATCGACACGCATATAGATATTCCGCTTGCCGACGACGATATGAAATTCGAGTTTCCGTTCGGGGCGAAAGGCAGGCATATGCTTGCCGAACTCGACTTTAAGAACATAGTAAGAAGAACCGAGTTGTTCAGAACGGACGACGGCGGGGAAATCGAACCCGAAGTTGCCGTCGTGCTGCCCGAGACGGTCGAAATTACGGAGCGGAACGATTTGCCGTCTTTCCCCGTCGGGGTTACGCTTTCCGTCGCTCTCGATAAAGACCTTTCGCTATACGACGGAGAAAAAGAGTACGTCGTTAAAATAACCGATAACTTTTTCGATCGTGGCATAATGTACGGCGAGGCGATAAAATACCTCGGCGAACTTCTCGGAGATAAAAACCGCAAGGTCGTCGTGTTCGGCAAAAAGGCATTGCGCACCGAATTGTATAAATTCGGCTATGAATTCAACGCGTTTGCCGACGACGTAAGTATAGAAAAATATCTTGCCGATTTCAGCGGCAAGGACGAAAAACTGTCCGACGTCATACCGGCGTACGGACTCAGCGAAAAACACATAGGTTGGTCGCTTTGGCGCGCGCACGAAATTCTGGGCAAAAAACTCGTCGACGAAAATATGCTCGGACTTTATACCGATCTGGAATTGCCGCTCTGCGACGTGCTTTTCGGTATGGAACGCGCGGGGTTCAAGGTCGACGTTGCCGCGCTTGACGCTATGGCGGCGGAATACGACGAACGTATAGCGGAAATACAGAAGAAACTGAACGAACTTGCGGGCGAAACGATCAATCCGAACAGCCCGAAACAACTCGGAGTTATACTCTTTGAAAAACTCGGGCTTAACTCAGGTAAAAAGAAGAAGGGCAATTACTCGACCGGTGCGGAAGTGCTTGAAAAAATCATCGACGAGCATCCCATTGTTCCCCTCATCCTGAAATACAGACAGTTGCAGAAACTCAATTCGACCTACGTCAAGGGTTTCAAACCGCTTATAGATCCAAAAACGGGGCTTATACACACCTGTTTCAATCAGACGCTTACCACAACCGGCAGACTGTCGTCCAAAGAACCGAATCTGCAGAATATCCCTATACGTGAACAGGAAGGCAAAGAGATACGCAAACTGTTCGTTTCGTCGTTTGAAAACGGAAGAATTACGGGCGCGGATTACTCGCAGATAGAACTACGTCTTCTGGCTCATTTCAGCGGTTGCGAAGAACTTATAAACACGTTCAGAAACGGCGGAGACATACACAGGCTGACGGCGTCGCAGGTGTTCGGCGTACCCGAAACCGAAGTTACGCCCGAAATGCGCAGGAGCGCGAAAGCGGTCAACTTCGGCATAATTTACGGCATATCCGATTACGGACTTTCGGAGCAGCTGAAAATTTCCGCAAAAAAAGCGGGCGAATATATCAAAAAATATTTCGATGCCTATCCGCACGTCAAAGAGTATATGGAAAGCAACGTCGAATTCGCCAAAAAGCACGGGTATGTACAGACGCTGCTCGGCAGAAAGCGTTATATACCCGAAATCAATTCGTCCAACTATAATCTGCGTACTTTCGGCGAAAGGGCGGCGATGAACATGCCGTTACAGGGTACCGCAGCAGACATAATCAAGATAGCGATGATAAAGGTCGATAACCGCATCCGCCGCGAGGGGTTGAAATCAAAACTCATATTGCAGGTACACGACGAACTGCTTGTAGATACCGTTTTCGATGAAGTCGAAACGATTAAAAAAATCCTTACGGAGGAAATGCAATCGGCGGCAGATTTATCGGTTCCGTTGACGGTGGAAACGGAATGCGGGGTGCGCTGGTTCGACGCTAAGTAAATGAAAAAATCGATAGCGATAACGGGCGGTATAGGCAGCGGTAAAAGCACGTTCGCAAACGCTTTGCGAAGTCTGGGATATACGGTGTTCGGCGCGGACGAAATCTATGCCGGGTTGCTCGGAAATCCCGATTTCGTCAAAGAGGTATGCGCGGCGGTCGGTGTCGCGCCGTTGACGCGGGGCGATAAAATCTCGCTCGACAGAAAGGCTGTGGCCGGCAGGGGTTTTACC
>USHO01000032.1 GCA_900554485.1 uncultured Eubacteriales bacterium | reverse complement strand
GGGACGACGGCGACTTCCGCCGGCAGCGTAAGCGCATCGCCGACGAAATAATAATCGTTTATTTCCGTTGTTTCGACTACTGCGTTTTCAGCCATAACCGCAATGCGGTTTCCCGTAAACGCAAGCGTGGACGAAACGCCTAAAACGACGGCTAACGCCGCGCCCGCAAAAAGCAAATTTTTCCTCTTTATCTTCATATTTTACTCCTTTATTCCGCCAAGCGTCATACTGCCCATAAGTTTATTGTGCAGCAGCAGGAAAAGAATAATCGTCGGCAGCGCAAGTATCATACAAGCCGAAATGACTATCGTGACCTTACCGCCGAAATCGTTTGAAAGTTTGCCCGAAGGCAACAGGTATATGAAATACGCAAGCGTCGGGTGCGTCGGCATATACAATTCTATCGACGAAAAGTCGTTCCAGAAAAATATAAACCTTATAAGCAACACCGAGCCTATCATCTTCGCCGCGAGCGGCATATATATCCTGAACATTACCACGAACTGCGATGCGCCGTCTATTTCGGCAGCCTCGCTGTAAGTGTCCGGCATGCCCTTGAAAAACTCGTAAAACACAAGGAAGTACATACCCGTAAAACTGCAACGCTGAATGAAGTTACCGTACCATGTGTCGTACAAGCCGAGGTTTCTCAAAAGCAACAATTCCGACGGATACGCGCCGACAATCGGCAAAGTCATTACTATAAGCACGACCATATACACCGCTTTACTGAATTTATAGGGGTACTTGGCGCACATATAAGCCATTATCGCCGGGATTATAGCCTGCAGAAAACCGTTGCCGAGCGAATACAACAGAGAGTTCATCAGCATCGTGAAGAAATTCTGTTCGCTGACGTGCTGAACAAGTTTCTGTCCCGAATAGAAACTGGTGTCGGCGGTATAATGAAACTGCCTTATGACGTCGGTATAGTTTTTGAATTGAAAAAGCGTATAATAACTGCTGTATTCGTCACCCTTTATAGTCTTCGGCAAGCCGAGTACGTTGTCGATGAAGTCCGATTCGCTTTTAAGCGAAGTAAGAAATCCCCATAAAAGCATGACGACTATCGACAAAAGATAGAGTATCAGAACGGCGCAGATAATGCCGACGGCGATTTTCATGCCATTTCCGCTTATCCGCTGTCTTTCCCTTGTTCTGTTTTTCATGTTTTTTGCCCCCTTAAGACAGCGACGGTCCGAGTTTTGCCATGACCTTTCTGGTAATCAGGACTATGGGCAGAGTTATCGCCGTAAGGACGATACCGAGCGCGGCAAGTTGCGAATAAGTGAGTTCGTCGGGGAAGTTCGGATTTTCGCGGACGTTGCCGGCAAGACTCTTTATAAACAGGAAGTAGCCGAAACTCGACAACCCGTAGTCGTCCGCCCATACGCCGAAAAACGCGAACAGGCTGAGTTGGTGAGTAAACACGCCCGTAAGCGATATGACGACGAAGGTCGTAAACGTAGACCATATCATCGGCATGGTAACGTGGAAGAATTCCTGCACGATGTTCGCGCCGTCAAGTTGCGCCGCCTCGACTATCGAGCCGTCTATTCCGCTCATCGTACCCGTAAACATCATTACGTTTACGCCGAAAGATATCCACACGTTGTAGAAAAGTATTGTGGCTATTCTCGTTTTAAGCGGAGCGTCTATCGACAAAAGCCCGTATTCGGCGTGAAAAACCGCCTTGTATACCTCGTCGACGATACGGCTGAACAGAGTAACGAAAATTATGCTGGATATTATCTGCGGCATAAACAACATTACTTTGAACGTACCCGCAAGCGGGAATTTCTTGTAGATATAGAACGAGAAAACGAGCGCGAGCGGCAACCCGATAAAGAGTTCGCACGCAATCATTCTCAGCGACATCGCGATCTTGCTCCACCCCTTGCCGATGGTCTGAAAAGCCACACGGAAGTTGTCGAACGCGGCGAACTGCTTTTCGTAACCCATTCCGCTGTCGGGAATGGCGAAACGCTGAAACGCGACGACCAGCGAATTGAAGTTGACGTATATATAAAATATACAGAACTGCAACACCGGCAGAGCCACGACGGCGATATAGAAGAGCAGTCTCTTCGTTTTTTTAGACAGAACTTTACGTTCGGTCGTCTTTAATGTGTTTTCCATTTATTCCTCTTTAAGGCATATATTTTCCGTGAATCGGCGCGAGCGGCGGCGTCAGGAAAGCGTCCAGGTGCTTTCGCTTATGCCGGTGTTCGCGAACACTTCTTCTACCGTCTTGCCCGCTTTATACGCGGCGTAATAACTCGAGTATTTCGTACTGCCGAAAGTCGGAGTTATCGACGGCGAAGAGAAGTGAATTTTAAGGGCGTTCTGAATTCTCTTTATTTCCTGATCGCCCGAACCGTAATATACGATATTCGCCTTACGCGAAAGGTTATATACGTCCTGTTGATAAGACGAAAGCCCGTTTAATTCGGTGCCCGAAAGCGTATAATTTATAGGTCTCGTGATACCGGTAAGAGCGGTGAAAGCCCTTAATTCCGCGTCGCTGTACAAGAATTTAAGGAAAGCCTTGCACGCGTTCACGAGGTCGGTATTGTTCTTTATGTTGGCGTTGATATACGCGTAAGCGATACCGTTGTCGAGAAGGGTTGCCTTATCCGCCTCGGCGCCGTCGGCTTTCGCCTCGACCGAACCCGTTACGAGAACGGGCAGGCGCATATAGCGAACTTCTCTTTCGCCCGCGTCATCGGGTTTTTTCTTGTTGTATTCGCCGAAGTTGTCGACGTCGACGGATTCGTTATACCAATAAGAACCCTCTAAAAGGAACGCTCTCGGCTTGTGGTTACGATCGTCGAGACCTCCGTCGATGAATTTCTTCTGAACGGCGGTATGCTGATCCTGACTGCTGACTTCCGACGCGAAGAACCCTTCGTTCATCATAATCTGAATAAACGCGGTGGCGTAATATCTGGCAGCCGATCTGTAAGCGAGATAACCGTTCGCTTTTGTTATGGTCGTTTTCTCGGTTATCGGTTTTTTAACGTAATCGATGCCGGTGAAAAGATTTTCGTTCGTATAGCCCGTAACGACTTCGACTTCTCCGTCGAGACTGTAAACGGTCTGCAATTCGTCGTAACCCGCAAGCGACGCCCAGAGACCTTCTACGAGGTAGTTCGTATAATAAAGGTACTTGCCGCTTACGGTAAATGCCGCCATATTTACGTCGTCTTTGATGAACTTCGAAAGAATGATCATTTCTTCGAGCGAAGACGGAAGTCCGTCGTCCTCGGTGCCGTAAACGCCGTCGGGACCGCATGACTTATCGGTGTTTTCGTCCTCGACGAGATACAGCGTGCCGTAATCGGTGTCGGCGACGTTGCCGGTCTCCTCTTTCGCAATATACCAGTTGTGGTTGTCAAAGGCGTCTTTATCGTAAATAAGCCCCGGGAACCATTCGTAATGCGGAAGAGCGTAATATTTTCCGTCGGAACCTTTAAGTCCCTCTCTCGCGCCCTCTCTTATCTTGCTTTCGAGCGTTACTCCGTCCGCTCCGACTTCGGTCATTATGTCGTCGAGGGGAAGAATGCTCTGACTCTGCGCGAGTTCGTATATATCGGAATACCTCTCGTCGAAGATTATCTGATAACCCGAAGACGTAAGCGTCGAACTGTCCGCCTGAGTGTTTGAAACGTCTATATAGACGCCCTTTTTACCGGTTTCAAAAGACGTATCCTTGTTAGCCTCCTGAAATCTTTCGGCTGCCTCGTCAAGCCATTTTCTGCCGATTCCGCCCGGGAAGTTCTGAACGTGAATCTGCGTGGCGTTCTTCGCCCAGTCGGGGACCTTGCCGTCGTCGGACGTATTGTTTCCGCATGCGGTAAGCGAAAATGCCGTAAGTCCGCTTAAAATAAGCGCGGTGAGTTTTTTTACTTTCATAAATTTTCCTCCGTCAAAGGGATTCTTCTTCGCCGTTCGGCGAAGAAGAGGGTACCCTCTTCGATTTTATTTTTTCCGACACAATCGGGTCGGGTTTTACCTTGTTGAAATTTCAGAATTTAACGGGTAACGGGTTTTCGGCGTGTGCCGTTTCGATGACGTTTATCGTCATAGCCGACTGATACAGCGGAACGGCGAGTTCCGCGCCCTCGGTAATAACCTTATACAGGTTTGCATATATTCCCGCCGTGCCGACGTCGAACGCCGTGCCGTCGTAAGAACCGGATTCCTCGTGTACGTTGAGTTTTTCGACGCAGTAGAGAGGATTGCCGTTTTCGTCTTCGAGGAAGTGTTCGATAACGGGTTTTTCGGGGTTTTCGCCGTCTTTTATATATTTAAGAGTATATTTCGTCGGCGTCGATTTAAGCGTTCCCTTCGAGCCCTGCACCTTTATGTTGTAATCGCTGAAAGCGTCTGTCGAATTCATCTCTATGTCGACAAGAGGTTTGTTCGGCGCGGTAACGAGAATTTTAACGTAGTCTTCGGCGTCGCCGCTGGTAAGCGCGGTATCGAGTCTGGAATATACGACCTCGGTATTTTTGTCGAACCCGAGAAAACCGAGACCCATCGCTATCGGGTGCGGGCCGGTATTATATGCGCTGCCGCCCATATGTTTCTGCATCGTCTGCCAGTCCCAGCGACGGGCAAGGGCGTTATAGCGTATGCTCACCTGTTTGACGTCGCCAAGAACCCCGTCTTCTATCAGTTTAAGTGCATGAAGATAAAACGGAGCGAGTTGGGTATTCTGGAATACCGCAAGAACGACGCCGTTGTCTTTCGCCGTTCTGATAAGCGTTTCGCACTCGAACCGGTTTCTCGCAAACGGCTTTTCGACCATTACGTTTTTCTTGTGTTCGAGCAGATCTTTTGTTATCGCGAAGTGCATATCCGAAAAAGACGCGTTGACGACAAGATCGACGTCTTTATCGAAGAGCTCGCGATAGTCCGCAAAAGTTTCGCACCCCGGATAGAGGTCTTTCGCCTGATTTCTTCTTCTCTCGTCGGCATCGACGACGTATTTGACGTTATAATATAAATTTCTCTCCGAACGACAATAAACGCCGTGAATGTCGCGTCCGCTTCTGCCCTGTCCGATGATTGCAAGATTCAACTTCTTCATGTGAATACTCCTTTCCGTTTTACGAATATTAACAAAAATAAACTATTTTTTATAAATTCTATTGCAAAATAAAATCTTCGGTATTATACTTTAACCGTTACCCGACGCGATTCTACGCCGATCGGGAATAACCCAAAACCTTTATCGAAGGTGACTTTATGGATATTTCAAACGAAAACCTCGTATACAACCACAGATATTACAAGACACCCGCCGCGTCGCCCGAGGCGTTTATGAAACACTCGCACAACACTTACGAACTGATATTTTTCGAAAAGGGCAACGTTACTTACTTTATCGAAGGCAAACGCTATAAACTGAAGAAAAACGACCTCGTGTTTATCCGTCCGATGAAGTTCCATTACGTCGACATTCAGCCGAATTCGGAATATTCGCGTTTCAACATCGCTTTCGGCGATTCTTTCGTCGGCAAAAAACTTCTCGATTCCGTCCCCGAAGAGATCGAACTCGTTCACTGCCCCGAGGAGTGCGTCGTCACGGAAATTTTCGCTAAAACCGATTACTACGCGGCTCACCTCGACGAAGATGCTTTTACCGACGTCCTTGCGGCTCTGCTTAAAGAACTTTTTTACAGCCTGAGAATTTCGGAAAACGAATTCTTCATAGATTCTTCAAAACTCTCGCCGATACTCGGCAAAGCCGTTGACTATATCAACGACAATCTCTTTACCGTAAAAGACATAAAAGAGGTTGCGGACAAGTTGTACGTCAGCGAACAATATCTGTTCCGTATTTTTCAGAATCAGATAAAGATAAGCCCGAAAAAATATATCAACAACAAGCGACTTTTATTCGCTCAGTCGATGCTGAGGCAGGGGATGCGTCCGACGGACATTTACGAAAAATGCGGATTCGATTCTTACCCCGGATTTTACAAACAGTACGTTGCGACTTTCGGATACGCCCCGTCCAAAGAGAAACCTACCGCAACCCTGCGTTAATTCTCTTTTTTACCGTTTACGAAAACGGCGGAAACGTTTACGTCGTCGTCGAAAACCGCTATGTCGGCGTCGTACCCCGTCGCCAATCTGCCTTTCTTTATTTTCAGCAGTTTTGCGGGCGTTTCGGTTATCGACTTTACGGCGGTAACCATGTCGAAACCGCATTCTTTTGTCATTACGCGAACCAATCGGTCGGTCGTGGCGATACTCCCCGCGAATGCCGAACGGTCTCTGAGTTTACAGACCCCGTCTTCGACTATAAACGCCGTTCCGCTCATTACCCCCTCTGTTATATCAGTACCCGCTATTTCGAGACTGTCCGTGCAAAGGACGGTCCTGTCCGCGCCCTTTATCTTTATTATCATCTTTATCAGTTCGGGCGGCAGGTGTTTTCCGTCGGCTATTATCTCGGCGTAAAGTTCGTCGCGCAGAAACGCGCTTTCTGTTACTCCGAGCGAACGAAACCCGTGGTCGCGCGTAACCGTAGACGTACACGAATACAGGTGAGTTACGAGATTGCAACCGTTTTCGATTGCCGTTTTCATATCGTCGTATTTCGCATCGGTATGCCCCGCCGACGCGATTATTCCGTGGTCCGTCAGATACTTGCAGAATTCGCCGTTTTTATCGTTTTCGGGCGCGTACGTCCATCGCGATATACTGTCTCCGAACTCTTCGATCAGGCTTTTGTAATCGTCTTCTATCGGCGGAGTTATAAATGCGGGACATTGCGCTCCGCACTGTTTCGCCGACAGATACGGACCTTCGAGATGAACCCCTACGACGTCGCTTTTAATCCTGCCGGACTTTTTCGCCGCGACAATGGTTCCGACGGCTTTTTTCATCGTCGGGAATGCCCCCGCGGTTACGGTCGGCAATATCGCCGTCGTTCCGTGCGTCAGATGAAAGTTACAGGCGGATACGGCATCCTCTTCTGTCCCGTTTATAAACGGATGTCCTCCGCCTCCGTGGGTGTGCATGTCTATAAACCCCGGCGAAACGTATCTGCCCGTAAAATCGTAACGTTCGTCGGCAGGCTTACGTTCTTCGTAAAATCCGTCTATAAGACCTTTATCTATATATAAGTACCCCGAACGCAAACCTTCGGGAGTTATTATTTTGTCGCTTTTTATCTCTATCATAAAAGTGCGGAACTCTTATCGTCGAGATATAATTTCGCATTGTCTCTCGTCCTTAAAATACTCGCCGGGCAATGTTCGTCTATCCTTCCGTTTATCGTTTCGTAAACCGCTTTTGCCTTTGTCGCCGCGGGTACTATACAGAACAGCCACGGCGCGGCTACGAGAGTGGGAACGGTCAGAGTCATCGCGTGCGTCGGAACTTCTTCGATCGTCTTAAAGCATCCGTCGTTCACTTGCTGATTGCGGCAGATTTCGTCGAGTTTAACGGGTTTTACAGCCTTTTTATCGTTGAAATCCGCAACGTCGGGATCGTTGAACGCTATATGTCCGTTTTCGCCTATACCCATTACGACTATATCGGTCGGATTGGCTTTAAGCAGTTCGCCGTATCTTTCCGCCTCTTTTTCGGGGTCTTTCGCCGTAATATCTATGTAATTCACGCTTTTGAACGGAACAAGCCCGAATATATGCGCCTTTAAGAAATTCCCGAAACCCTGCGGCGCGTCTTTGTCAAGCCCTATATATTCGTCCATATGATATGCGTTCACTCTGTTCCACTCTATCGTTTTGTCTTCGACCAGAGATTTCAGAACGTCGTTCTGCGACGGAGCGGCGGCGAATATCATATTGATTTCCGCCTTTTCGGCAAGCAATTCCTTTATCTTCGCCGCAACGTCTTTCGCCGCGGCATCGCCCATAAGCGTTCTGTTTTCAAAAATTTCTACCTGTAATTTATCTTTTACAAACGTCTTCATAACAAGTCTTTCAATTTTTCCACAGCGTCCGTAAACGCCGCTTTTTGATCCTCATATTTATAAGGGTTATCGAAACTCTTTCCCACAAGCGCGTTAAGACCCGAAAAAGTCTGTAAATGCGGCTCTAGGGTTATAAACGTGTCTTTTCCGCCGTTTACTTTGTAGTCGTCGAGTATTTCTTTAATCTTCGCCTCTCCTTTGCCGGCGGGAACTATCTCCCCTGCGTAAAACGCGTCTTTTATATGGAAATACTCGATATAATCGGAGAGGAGCTTATACGCCGCCATAGGGTCGTAGCCATCCAAAACGAAGTTGCCCATATCGAAAACGCACCTCATTCTGCCGCCGAAATATTCGACTATTTCAAGGCATTTTTCAGGGCTTTCGCCATAGATAAGAGCCTCGTTTTCGTGGCATAAGGTAAGCCCCGTACCGTCGGACAAATCGACAAGTTTTTCGATTCCGTCATAAATTTCGCCCTTGCATTTATCGAACGGCGTTTCCTTTGAATAAAAGGAGAAAATTCTAACGTTTTTCGCGCCTAAAATATTCGCAGTTTCGTAAACTCTTTTCGCGGTTTCGTAGTGTCCGTTCAAATCGCCTTTTATATCGATTTTGCCGAGCGGCGAACCTATCGACGAAACTCTGATTTCATAATCATCAAGTATTCTTTTAGTTTCTTTTACTTCGCTTTCCGTTAAAGTCGAAACGTTTTTACCGTTTACTCCACGAAGTTCAATATACTCTATTCCGAATTTATTTAACGCTTCGCATTGCTCTTTCAAACCGTCCGCATATTCGTCCGCAAAAGCGGATAAAATAAGTCTGTTTTTCATTTTATAACTCGAATTTATTTACTTTTTCTTCGTTTCCGCTTTTCATAGAGCGATTAACGGCATTCATAACGAACACGGTGGATATAAATTCCGCGTAATCGCGCCCCTTGCCGCCGTTTAACATCGAATAAAATTCATCGAACTCGGTGTTAAAACATTCGCTGTCGCTCGTTATAGGGAATGTCTCTCCGTCGTTTGTGTTCTCGGTTGCGCGCATCGCGTAATAAACGTAGTCTCCGTCAACAAAAAGACCGATTATATCGTAGTCTTCGTATCTGAAAACTACGGTTATTGTCCTGCCGTTTTCAAACGTCCTGACGCTCAACGGATAGTAACCGAAAATAGTCGAAACGATTCCGATTAAATGTTCGCAATAAAAGAAAAACCCGCCGAAATCGTTCTTAAGCGAAATAGGCGCGCGGACAAGTCCGCCGAATGTCTTTCCTTCGACGTTGTTTTCGCGGTCGTGTTTAAGTTTTTGCACCCAATCGACGTGTATGCACGACGAACCGCCCGTAAGTCTTACTCCCGCCGCTTTACACTCTCTTGCCAGTTTAACAGCCTCGTCCTCGCTTATGGTGACGGGTTTGTCTATAAACATAGGCACTCCGCTTGCTATATAAGGCTTTGCAAACTCATAGTGCTGATTTCCGCGGCGTGCCGTTACGATTACTCCGTCGACTTTGCCGACCGCCTCGTCGTAAGAATCCATGACTTTGACGCCGTATTTTTCGCTTAATTTTTCTGCCGCGCCGGCATCCGTACTGTAAACGCCGATAACTTCGACGTCTTTATACTTTTCGTCGTTTTTAATAAAACCTAAAAACGTATCCGCGTGAGAATTTTCACAACCTAAAATTACTATCTTTTTCATATTTTAATCTCCTTTCCGTCGGACGAGTAGGTCGCAAGCAATATTTTCATGGTCTTAGAACCCTCGTAAAAATCTATACCGAATTTTCTGCCGCTCTCTATGCAATCATAGAAATCCGATATAAGCCTCTCGTGGCTCGAACCCCATTCTTTTTTGCCGCGCGTCGGTTTATATTCGCCCGCGGCTATACGCTCTCCGTTTACGAACAGTTCGTCGCCGATAAGCATCGCCGTCTTTTCTTTGGTAACGAACGTAAGCACGTTCGGGAAACACGTCTTCGACGCGTTGGTCGCATTGAATATAACGTTACGGTTTTTACCGAGGTCGTACACGGCGTGTACGGTATCTTCGACTTCGATTACCCCTTTCAGCGAATCGTTGAAACACCGCGCCGTAACGCTTTCGGGCATTCCGCATACCCACTGCATAAGGTCAAGCGAATGTATCGCCTGATTGATAAGCACCCCTCCGCCTTCTTCGGTTTTCGTTCCGCGCCATCCGGCAGATTCGTAATATGCTTTATCCCTTACCCATACGAGGTTGACGTACGCCGCTTTAACGTCTTCCGGACGGATAATCTCTTTGAGTTTCCTCTTTGAATCGTCGTATCTCGTCTGAAAACACACCCCGAGCCGCGCCTTGCTTTTTCCGACTGCGGTTTCAAGTTCTTCGAGTTGTCTTTCGTTAATAGCCAAGGGTTTCTCGGTCAGTACGTTTATGTCTCTTGCGAGAGCCTCTTCCGCCATGGGCGCGTGCAGATAATGCGGAGTGCAGATATGCACGACGTCTATACTCTCATTGTCGAGCATTTCGACGTAATTCGTATATTCGTTCGCACCGAGCGAGTATTCTTCGTTCGCGCGCGCAACTTTTGTTTTATCGACGTCGCATATCGCGACGATTTTTCCGCCGAGGCTTTTTACCGCCTCGATATGCAGGGGAGATATAGCCCCCAATCCTATTATTGCTACTTTCATCGCACTTATTTTAACATAACGAAAATGAAAAGTAAATAAACGAATTTAACCGTTTACATTAACAAAACTAAACTATTTAAGGCAAAAAGAAAAAGCCCGTCGGGCTTTCAGTCTTTTTCGTAAATGCTTACCGAAGTTTCGCCGTCGGTCTCTGTCAGATGAACGACTATTTTTTCTTTCATCGAAGACGGGACGTTCTTTCCGACGAAATCGGCGCGGATAGGCAATTCTCTGTGCCCGCGGTCGATAAGTACCGCAAGGCGGATGCTGTTCGCCCTGCCGACCGAAAACACTGCGTCTATCGCGGCGCGCGTCGTTCTGCCGGTAAACAGAACATCGTCGACGAGTATCACGTCTTTGCCCTCTACGGCTTGCCGCGCGAGTTCGGTTTTTACCTTTACTTCTTCTCTTACGTCGTCGCGGTAATGGGTTATATCGAGTTCGTACAACGGCACGTCAACGCCCGCATTCAACAGTATATTTCCTTTTATTATTTTCGCCAAAGGAACACCGCGCGTTTTTATGCCTATAAGCACGACGCCGTTAAGGTCCTGCGAACGCTCTATAATCTCGTAAGAAAGTCTGGTCATAGCGCGTTTAACGGCTATCTCGTCAAATAACAAGGTCTTAAATTTCATATATTTATCGCCTCTTGAACGGAAGTTTGTATTATAATCTTATCATTTTTTAAGCGACCCGTCAACGTTTTCGACAAAAATAAGCGCGAAAAAACAAAAGGTCTGTCGTTTCGTCATTCCGCATATATTATCATAAAAGAAAAAGGATTTTGCGTCTATGGGTAAAAACAGATCCGTCGCGCTTATCGACGAAGTAACCGCGGGGTTTTCGTCGTCGGGTGAAAAAGTACGCGGCGTAGCGGTTTTAACGAGCGATAAAAATCAAAAGATTTTCAGACTTTCGCTTATAAATCTCGCCCCGGTTTCGGGCGAAGGATATTTTCTTTTTCTCCTGTCGGACAAAGCGGAAATATTCGCCCTGAAAAACGTCGGCGGAATAGAAACCCCGGTCGGATGCGGCGGCGAAGACGTCGCCGCCGCGATTATATGCAGGCAAAACGGAGAATTCGTGCCGGTGGCGTACGGAGCGTTTTCCAAAAACGCGAAATCCGTAAAGGAGATGATAGATTACGCGCAGAATATGCTTGACTCAGGCAGCATTTAAGCCTGTGACTTAAAAATTTAATACATCAAACTAAAAGTA
>USHO01000031.1 GCA_900554485.1 uncultured Eubacteriales bacterium | reverse complement strand
TAATCTTTATTATCCGTCCGAAATTCGGTTCGGATTTACGATAAGGTATAAAAAATCTGAAAATAAGAATTCTAATTTTACGGAGAGTAAATTAACATGGAAAGAAAAATTACGGAAAACACGATTATCACCGAGGCTTTGGATATTAACCCCAATGCGGCTGAAATTCTTATGCGTTACGGGATGCATTGTCTCGGTTGCGCTATCGCTCACGGCGAAACCGTAGGCGAAGCCGCAGCCGTTCACGGCGCAGATCTCGAACAGATGCTCGCAGAGCTTAACGACGTTAAATAATCGTTAAAACAAACAAAAATTGCTTCGCCCCGAAATATTCGTTTCGGGGCGAAAACGGTTAAAGATTATGAGTGAAATCGATTACACGAAACAATATAAAAACGTTGCGACGGATTGTATTAAATGCCCCGGTTGCGGCGGGACGTTGATTTTCGACCCCGATACTCAGACGCTTAAATGCGAACACTGCGGAAATACCGTCGACTTTGAAAAGGATAAATCCGTCAAGGAAAACGATATTAACGAAGGTTTCGATAAAGCCGAACGCTGGGATACGAAAGAACAGGTTACTTATAAATGCGACAACTGCGGCGCGAAGATTATAATAAACGCCGACGAAGAGGCTACGGTATGTCCGTTTTGCGGAACGACGCATATCGTAAGGGGCGACGGTTTCGATGGCATACGTCCGCAAGCGGTTCTTCCTTTCGCATTCGGGACGGATAAAGCGACGGCGTATTCAAAAAAATGGGCGAAATCACGCATATTCGCGCCGAGAAAGTTCAAAAAGAACCTGAATCAGGAGAATATGCGCGGTGTGTACGAACCTTGCTTTACTTTCGACAGCAATACATATTCGACTTATTCTGGAAGGGTGGGGTATCGCCGAACCCGCACTGTCGGCAGCGGTAAAAACAGGCGTACCGAAACTTACATAGAATATAAGAATATCAGCGGAACTTATTCGCAGTTCTTCGACGACGTACTTATCGCAAACAGCGAAAATTTCGATCAGAGCAAAATAAACATGCTTTCGCCGTTTCAGACCGCCAACGCATGCGTATACGAAAAGAGTTATCTTTCGGGTTTTGTCGCCGACGGATATACCCGCAGTCTGCGCGACGGTTGGCAGAGCGCGAAAAAGGAAATGGACTCGCTTATACGTTCGGGTATCAAGCAGGAATATAACGCCGACGTTGTCGACTATCTCAACGTAAGTACTTTGCACGAAAAAGTCACTTATAAATACATCCTTTTGCCGGTATATTACATGACGTACAAATACGGTAAAAAGCGTTACGGAATAATGGTAAACGGCAACAGCGGAAAGGTTAAGGGCAAAACTCCCGTATCTCCGCTCAGAGTTCTTCTGGCTGTACTGCTCGGCGCGGCTGTGGTTATCGGTGCGGCTTATTTGTTTATGCGTTACGGCAGTTTCGACAGCGGCGAGGTCGAATTTGCGATGAATACCGCAAAAAATCTTTTGGCGTAAAGCGTTTTTTCAGTCAATTTACATAAAACCGACAAAATTGCGTTGACTAAAAACGTTTATAATGTTAAAATAATACAAGAATTATCTTACGCGGGCGAGTTTTTCGTCTGCGCGGAGGCATAAATGAAAAACTTGCTTAAAAAAATATCGGCAACCGTACTTGCCGCCGCAACCGTCTGCTCGTTCGCCGGTTGCAGTAAAAAAGTCGTAAAAGACGGCAGCGTTATCGAAAATATGAGCATCGTTCTTGCTTGCGGTGATGACGAATACACCGTAAAAATCGAACTTTACGATAACTATGCGCCCGCGACTATCGAGCATATCAAAGAATTGGTTAAAAACGGATTTTACGACGGAACGATAGTCAGCGACATAAGCGACAGACATCTCGAATTCGGTGAGTTTTATCTCGATAACGACGTAAGAAAGTCCAGATACGACACTGCTGCGTCTTTGAATTATTATTCGATTATAACCCCTGCATACGCCGAGGGTAAAAAGTGCGGCAACGACACCAGATATACCGAAAATATGTGTATTCGCGGCGAATTCAATAACGGCGGCGAAGTTTATTCCTCTAAATATATAACCATATCCAGAGGTTCGCTCGTATTGAAGAGAGATATCGTAAGTTATTCCAAGGATCACAAAGACGCCGGTCTGAAAGAAACCGAGGCTCTGGAATCCGCGCGCGGAACACTCGCGCTCGTAACCGGCAGCGACAGTTATTATACTCAGGGCGATTTTGCCGCGATAGGGTATATAACGAGCGACCTCGACGATCTTAAGGATTTTCTTACCGACGATTACAGAAAGGACGCAAACGGTTCTACTTATTACTATTTCGATTATGAGAACTGCGTAGACGACGGAGATACGCTTGCACAATTCAACGAACTCGGACACGAATTCGTCAAAGATTCCGACGGATATTATTTTGCCGGTGATTTATGCCTTGTCGGCGACGAGTACGAAGACGTGCTTGCGGCGTTCTCCAATACGAAATTCATGCGCATTATTCCCGCAAAGACGATAACTGTAAAAAGCGTCTGCGTAGGCTGAGCAAATAAAAATCGATCCGACGAAGTTTTCTTCGTCGGACTTTTTAATTTCGATAAATAATCCGGTATCGCAAAAAGCGAACCGGCGAGGAGGCAGATATGATAAATGCATTTTGTAAATTTCCTCTCTGGGAATGTACCCGTAAACTTTCGGCGGTTGCGCTCGGAAGAGAAAAGGCGGACCTTGTTATAACGAACGTTAAATTGGTCAACGTCTGTACGCACGAAATACTCGATAATTACGGCGTAGCCGTGTCTATGGGGCGAATTGCAGCCATAGGTGACGTGTCGGCGTCGATCGGCAAGGATACCCGTGTCATCGACGGAAAAGGCAGGTATCTTGCGCCCGCGTTTATGGACGGGCATATGCACATAGAATCGTCTATGCTTACCGCCGGCGAATATGCGAGAGCGGTAATACCGCACGGAACTTGCGGCATATTTTTCGACCCGCACGAAATTTGTAACGTAATAGGTCTTGACGGCGTCAGATGTATGCTTAACGATGCCGAAACGACGCCGCTCAAAGCGATGCTCACCACTCCGTCATGCGTGCCCGCCGTACCGGGATTTGAAGATACCGGGTCGGAAATTCATCCTGCCGATATTGCCGAAACTATGAAGTGGAAAGAATGCGTCGGTCTCGGCGAAATGATGAACTTCCCCGGGATTATCTGTTCCGACGAACATACGCACGATATAGTCGGAGAAACGCTGAAAGCGGGTAAAACCGTTACGGGGCATTTTTCCGTTCCCGATACCGGAGCCGCGCTCAACTCGTATATTGCGGCGGGTATAAATTGCTGTCACGAATCCACCACCGAAGAATCCGCGCTTGAAAAAATGCGCAGAGGCATGTACGCGCAACTCCGCGAAGGCTCGGCGTGGAAGGACCTCGTAGAGGTTGGCAAGGCAATTACCAAACATTCGGTCGACAGTAGGTTTGCGTGCCTTGTTTCCGACGATTCGCACCCGCATACTTTAATAAGCGACGGTCATCTCGATCATATCGTCCGCAGAGCGGTAGAAGAGGGGATCGATCCGATTACCGCCATCCAGATGGTTACGATCAATACCGCCGAATGTTTCGGTCTCGGCAGAGAACTCGGCTCGGTTACGCCGTCCAAATGCGCGGATATGGTTTTGCTTTCAGATCTCGAAAAATGTATTGTCGACGAAGTGTTTATCGACGGCGAGCTTGTCGCGAAGAACGGCAAAGCGTTGTTTGAGAAACAAGAGTACGAATATCCGGAAGAGTATAAACACAGCGTTCATCTTCCGCTTATGGACGAAAACGCATTCAGAATTCCTGCCGAAGGTAAGGTTAAAGTGCACGTTATAGACGTTATTTCGGGTAAAGTCGGTACGACCGACAAACTCGTCGAAATGACCGCGCGGAACGGCGAACTCGTTGCCGACGGCGAAAGGGATATTCTTAAAGCCTGTGTGTTCGAGCGTCATCACGAGACGGGTAAAGTCGGTAAAGGTTTTATATCGGGTTTCGGCATAAAACACGGCGCGCTTGCTCAGACAGTCGCTCACGATGCGCATAATCTGCTTGTCGTCGGGTCAAACGATAACGACATGGCTTTGGCTGTCAATACCCTTATAAAGTGCGGCGGCGGACTTGTCGCCGTCAAAGACGGTAAAATTCTCGGACTCGTCGAATTGCCCATAGCGGGACTTATGAGCAGTCTTTCCGTAGAAGAGACCGAAAAGAAAGTTAAAAGGCTCGAAGATGCATGGAAGGAACTCGGTTGCGAATTGCCGTCTCCGTTTATGACGATGTCGATCGTGTCGCTTGCGTGCCTGCCCGAAATTCGTCTTACCGACCGCGGTCTTGTCGATTGCAGAACATTCGGATTTGTCGATCTGATAGAAAAACAATAATCCGAACACGGTTTAACGAAAAAGGCGAATCCGTAACTTCTAATTACGGATTCGCCTTTTTGTTACAACTAATAACATCAACGCTATCGGTAACATTCCTGCCGTACGACCGCCGCAACCGTTTTGCGTACTTGCGTTTGCGTTTTCGTCGTCAGGCGTTTCGTTATCGTCAGGCTTTTTATCGGTTTCCTTCTTCGGAATTTTCAAGTCGGCAATTTCGTTACCGTCTCCATCGAAATGCTTTCCGCATACAAGGCAATCTTTATGTCCTTTTATTCCGTCGGCTGTTTCTGTCGCTGGAATTTCGTCTTGCCACTCGCCGAAAACATGACCTGCGGGTATTATAAGATCCCGATCTTGTATTTCTTGCGTCGCCGACGAATCTATGAACGATTTGTTACAATTTTCACACTTAAAATATGCCTTTTTACCGTTCGTCAGACAAGTTGCGCCGACGGCGGAAATTTCAATAAGCCGATGTCCGGCAGGAATGACAAGATCGCTTTCGTTTAATTCTTTTTCTGCGTCTTCGTCTTCAAACAATTTGTTGCACCCGATGCATTCGTAATGCGCTTTTCGTCCGTCGACGGTGCATGTGGCTTTAACTTCTTCGTATTTTACGAGATTATGCCGATGTTCGGGCAGGGGATTGAACGCATCGCCGCAGACGGTAAAAGTCAAAACTCCGTCGGATATATTTTTAACTTCGACGCTTAGATTTTCCGTAAGATCGATATAATCGTTTATTCCTAACGCGCAGTCGATTTTCGTGGATTGTATTCCGCCGGAAACGACGTAATAATTCCAGTCTTCGCCGACCGTATGCTGGTTAGACGGAAATTTCATTCCCGTTTTGACCATATAACATACAAGTCCGCTTTTCGGATATTTTTGTTCCACCGACAGGCTGCCGTTGCCGCAATAGTGTATCCGTTTATTTTTGTCGTCATATTTGTTTCGCTGAGAATCGAAGTCGCGATATTCGAGATATAAAGTTTTTTCTCCGTCAGGCAGATCGAATTTATACGCTACTACGCCATCGGATGACGGGGCGAACGGTTGTAAATTGTACGTTCCCGAAGACGTCAGAGTTTTTATCTGCTTTTCGTTTACGAAACCGAGGTCTTCCGCCTCTTTAACCGAAATCGATTGCGCTATCGGCGAAATTCCTTTTCCCATAACCGACATAAATCCGATTTCGCTCGATAAATCCGAACGGTAAAGATCTTTAAGCCCGAAAACGTGCAGGGTTTCGTGACATATTACCGACGGCGCCACGATCGGCAAGTCGTCCTCGGCTTTATAAAGTACGGATCCCGAATCGTTTTCGTACGAAAGCGTCAACTGAACGTAAGCGTTGCCGATATACGTTTTTCCGTTTTCGGTTATCTCTACACCCGAAGTATAATCCTGATAATTCCATAACGGCGCCGCCCACGACGTATTTACGGTCGATGGGGAATTTTTGTATATTACGGTTATGCAGTCGATTTTCCCGTCGCCGTTTTTATCGAGATCCGATATGCGATATACGGAGTTGCCGTCCGCACTGCGCGGTAAATTTCCGGCGTTCAAAGCCCGGTTTAACGATTCGCTCCAATCGTATCGCAGATCGACCGTTCTGTCGGTACCGTTGCCGTCGTATCCGTCGGGATTTTCGTCGCTCTTCTGAAAATAGTATCCGCGTTTTTTCGACAAAGTAACCGAACCGTTGCCGTCGAACAGATACAGGGTCTTCATTTTGACTTTGCCGCCCGATATATTGGCGAAATAATCCTTGACCGAATAATAACTGTTTGAATATGTGTTGTCGATGATGTCTCTGACTTTCGTATTTTCGTAAACGTCGTCGATAAATTCGCTTTCGCCGTTAAATTTTGCGAATACCACCAGATTGGTAAAATTCCAGTCTTCACCCGGTTCGGAATCGCACAGGGAAGTATATGCCTTTATTCTTCCGACAAAGTTGCCGAGTTTTGAATATCCCGTCGACGTTCCCGCATAGGACAGATCTCTGCCGTTTTTGTAACCGAGCCTGATTACCGCATTGCCCGAAGTTATTCTTACTATAACAGAAAACCATTCGTCTTTTTCAATTGTTATCGGATTGTCGAATTTTACCGTCACGAAACCGCCGTACTTAAAAGAACGACGCATTATTGCGGCGGATACGCCGCCCGACACGGGTGCGTCGGAATTCCCGAACGGCGAATCGAGGTGTCTGTAAATTTCGACCTCAAGAGTATAATCTTCACCGTTGATGCCGATATTTACAGCCTTAATCTGTTCGCCTTTGCACGGATCGTCACTGCCTGCCGCCCGATAGACGTTTGCAACGATTTTATCGTTACGTAGCGAAAAATCGTCCGAACCGCCGTCATAATAATAATTTCTGTCGTATGCGTCGCGATTTGCATATGTAAAGGCATAACATACAGAACTCGTGTTGTCGTAAGAAAGATAGAAATAAGGGTATCCGTCGGGCAGTCCGCTATAACTGTTCTTTACCAGCCAGCCGCCGTTTCTCGTTGCGCCACCGGGCTGAAAATTCATTGCGGGGATGTCGTCGTTCCATCCGATCAGCGTGCAGGCATGAGGGTAGGAATTGCTGTCTTTTTCGTTTTTCGGGTTGTAATATTCGTAGTTGTGCGCATTGTTATATTGAAACGTCACGGCGCCATATTCGGCAATCGCCGATTTAATCGCCGTAACTCTCTGTTCGTAATCGTCTTTATGTTCCGAGATATGAATCGCATTTTCAAATCGATATTCGGAATTCTCAAAGGGGTCGACAGTCGCGTCGTTGCCGGACACAGGTCCCCACCAGCCGGAGAACAACGTCGCGATTTTCGACGGAGTGCCTGTGGCGGCGGTATAATCTCCCGAAATCAATTCGCCGTCGGTATTGTTCAACGGATCGGATTGTCTTCTTTGCATTCTGTACGCAGCCGCGATCGGGTTAAGATTAAGGGTTTCGCTTGTTACATTACCGTTTATTCCCGATTTCAGTATACTCGTTTCCGATGCCGATACGGAAGAATATGCCCAGCAAAGATTTGTGTCTCCCTGACTTTTTACCGGCGTTACAAGACCGTAATTTCTTCCGTCGTATTCAGTCATCGCGACAATTTCTTCCGTACTCGGATTATCTGTCGCAAAACTGCCGTCGACCTGCGTTAAATAATCGTTTTCGAGTGTATTGTTGTTGCTCAGAGCAAAAGACGCGCTTGCCGAAATACAAATTATCGTCAATACGGTCAATATTATATTAGAAATTGATTTTTTTCTGTTTTTCGTTTGTAAAACTTTTAATGTGCGCATATTTCGTACCATGCATATTATTGCATATTTCGGGCGGAATGTCAATATATTGCGAGATATGTGTTCCGACGAAACATACGTCGGATAACGAAAAAACCGTAACATAAAAATGAACTCCTAAAAATCGGAGTTCGTTTTCTTACTGTTTTCGTTGTCAAATCTTTTTTTATCGAATATCGCACGCTCGCCGTATACGAGAACAGGCACGAGAGTAAGTTGTTGTAATTTTTCGTAAACGTTCTGACTGATTTGTTCTTGACTTTCGCATAAATTGCCGGAATCGTCGGTATATTCAAACTTTAAGTTATATATCGTGTAACGGGAAACGCACCCGTTATTGTTTTCGGTTACTTCCGTTTCGGATAAATCTGTTATTCTACCGTTTTCGGAATGACCTTTACGGGCAACGATAAACGAATTTTTACCGTCGATAATCATTTTTATTCCGCTGCCGATAAATCCGATTGCCGCGATAATCATAATTCCGCCGATCAGACACATAAATACGGTTCCGAACTTGTCGTCCGAATCGTGCGAATCGATACCGGAACAGATAACGATAACGGCAATTGTTACCGCAATTAAGGCGATTACTATTCTGGCGACGCCTCCGGTCATCGTTCCGCGATTGAATTTTTTCTTTTCCATATTAAACCTCCTTGCTTTTGAGCGATATGGGACATATGTCTGCTTGGCTGGCATAGCATGAATTATTTTTGCAAAAGCAAAACCTGAATCGAACACTTTCGTATTCGATTCAGATTTTGATTGGCGGAGGCTGAGGGACTCGAACCCCCGTGGGCTTGCGCCCAAACGGTTTTCAAAACCGCCTCGTTATGACCGCTTCGATAAGCCTCCGTGTTTTCTTTGATAGTATAAAACATTTTGATTAAAATTGCAACCGTTTTAATTTAGTTTACTTGTAAATATATGCGGTTTGTGCTAAAATATTCTTATCATGGGCGAGCAGGATCTGAAATTCAAAAACTTCATTCTGAAAAATTACGGTTATTTTGCCGTTGCGGCATTTGTATTCGCGGTTTATTTTGCGGCAGAGGCGGCTTTCGGGGTTTTCCCGTTCGGCTCTTCCGTTATGGCTGCTTACGATCAACTTGCTCAGGTTTGTCCCGCAATCGAACACTATTTCGATTTCCTTTCCGGTGAAAGCGGATTGTTCCATACGTTTCATTTGGGATTGGGGTCAGATCTTTTCGGATTGCTGACTTATTCGACGTTAAGCCCGTTTACGTTTATCTTTTTGCTTGGCGGCAAGGGAAACGCCGTATACGCGGTGAGTTTTGTCCTTCCGCTTAAAAGCGCGTGTGCGGCGGTTTCGATGTTCCGGTTTTTGAAAAACCGATTCAGAAATCTTCCGCAGTGGGGAGCGGTTGTACTTTCTGCATTGTATGCGTTTTCGGGTTACCTGTATGTCGCAAACACGTTTATCGTGTGGCTTGACATAATGATTTACGCGCCGCTTTGTCTTAGCGGATACGGCAAACTTATCAACGAAAAAAGGATTACGCTTTTCGTCGTTTCGCTTACGTTATGTATATACGCGTGTTTTTCGCTGGCGTGTTTTTCGTTTTTTACATTGTTTCCGATATTCGTTTTATATCCTGTATTTTGCGTAAAGAACGAAGACAGAAAAGACGTCGTTTCGCGGGTTGTCATATCTTTTGCCGCAGCGATATTTTTTGCGATGCCGATTTTATTGCCTGCGTTAAAGGCGACGCTTTCGTCGGCAAGAAACACAGGGTTGTTTTCGCGCGTATTTTCGGTTCTCGGTGAAAAATCGTATAAAGAAGGCGGGGCAAGCGTACACCTTTACGAAAAGTTTTCGTATATTTTCAGCGATGCTTTCCTGCTGTGTCTTGTCGTGGTCTACTTTATAAAGTCCAAACGTAAAAGTCGCAGAGCAAGATTTATGCTTGTCGCCTTTCTTTATCTGATTATTCCCTGCGTTATCGACGAAAGTATGCTGCTCCTCAATATGGGGTCGTATTACAGTTATGCGTTGCGTTTCGGATTTATAATTAGCGCGTATCTGACTTATGTCGCAGCGCTTGCGGCAAACGGAGAGTTTTCTTCGGCGGCGGATAATGCCGCATCCGATACGAAAAATTCCTGTGTCGCGATAACCGTTACGGGTATTTTGACCGCGCTGGGCATATTTGCGGCGATTTATCTGTTCTGGTTTATATCGAGCGGCGCATATAAATCGAGCGCGCTCGTCTCGGCGGTTCAGAGAGCGACGGGGTCTAAAGAAAAGCCTTTTACGGGTTTCTTTTCGTCTTTCGCTCATTCGCGCGGCGGAATGGAAGGCGTGTTGATTTTGTTTATTACGGCGATAATCGTATTCGCCGTTCTTGCGCTGTTTGTCGGAATGAAAAAAATAAAGGTAAAAACCGTCGCGCCGTTTTTATGTGTTCTTGCGTTGTCTCAATCGATATTTTACTGTTTTTCCATGGTCGCGGGGAACGTGAGCGCGACTGCGCAGCCGAAGCTGGCGGCATTTACCGAAATAAATTCTATTCTGAAAGAGCGCGACGACGAAATTTTCAGATTAAAGACTTATAAAGAATACGTTTCGTCCGATTCGCCGCTTATTACCGGAGTATATTCCGATACTCTTTTTAATTCGATCGCTGACAAAAAGAATTTTACGGCGGTGCAAAAATTCAGATACGACAACAACGGTACTAATTCTACGAAATCTACCGGCGGCAGTATTTTATCCGACTCGTTGCTGGGGTATAAATACGTCGTATATTCTTCTTCGGATGCGTCGCGGGCGTCGGGCAGACCGAATCTCAGAAATACAGGCATATCATACGGCGGTTACATCGTTTACGAAAATATTTACAGTGTTCCGCAGTGCGCCGTTATCGACGTCGAAGATAACGATTTGATAAACGCCGATGATTTTTCGGCATTTACCGATTGTCTTATACGGTCGCTTGGCGGCGACGGTGTCGAATTTCTTGATTTATCTCCGATGAAATCCGGTGACGGATATGAAATTTATTTCGATTCGCCAGAAAACGGCGAAACGTTTTTCACGACGTTTTTTCCGTCCGATTGGCAGATGAGCGGCGACATCGGGAATCATTATTTCGGATATTCCGCGGGATCGCCCTCGTCGTCGGTTACGATAAAACGCGATAACGGAGTGTTGACCGAAGAAGACGTCCGCGATTATTGTCGGGCGTACTTTGTGTCGGAAAATTCGCTGGCAAAACTTAAAACCGCCGCAAACGAAAAGGCGGTAGGATACAGACTCAGAAAGAACGGGTTCGAGATTGACGGATTTACCGCGAAAGGCGGGCAGTATCTGTACCTCGGGTATGTAAATCTCGACGGATACGAAATATCGGTCAACGGAAGGCGCGTTGCCGCGGAAGAAAATTCGCTCGATATGATTTTTATTCCGCTTACCGACGGCGAAAATAAGGTCGAGATAAAATATAAATCGCCGTATATACCGCTGATTTTTATCGGTATGGCTGTCGGATTTTGTCTTCTTGCGGTGTTGTGGTTTATCTATAAAAAGAAACCGCTCGTATTTGCGGTTTCGACAAAAGGCATATCGCTTGCGGCTTATGCGGTTGTATTTGCCGTGACCATGTTCTTCTTTGTCTTTCCGACGGGTATCGCATGCTGGAAATTCTTCTTTAAGTATATCGGATATTTAATTTAGGTAGAGATATGAATACAGACGAAAAATTAAAAAAATCTAAAATCATCGCCGTAGGCAATGCGTTTATCGGCGGCGGGCATTACGCGTATATTGCCGGACCGTGCGCGGTAGAGAGCGAAAACGGACTTTACGAAATCGCTAAAGCGGTGAAGGCTGCCGGTGCGACGATATTGCGTGCGGGAGCATATAAACCGCGCACGTCCCCGCATGATTTTCAGGGACTCGGTGCGGACGGGCTTAAAATTATCGTTACGGTTGCGAAAGAAGTCGGTTTGCCGACTGTCAGCGAAATCGTCGATCCGAGGGACGTCGACATGTTTGACGACATAGATATGCTGCAGATAGGCGCAAAGAATATGCAGAACTTTTCGCTTCTGAAAGAGGTCGGAAAACTTCGCAAACCCGTACTTCTGAAACGCGGGTTCTGCAATACGTTGGAAGAATTGTTGTCTGCCGCCGAATATATTCTTGGCGAGGGTAACGAAAACGTCGTTTTGTGCGAGCGGGGCATAAGGACGTTTGAAAACGCCAACAGGTTTACGCTGGATCTCGGCGGTGCGGCACGA
This sequence comes from uncultured Eubacteriales bacterium, assembly GCA_900554485.1. Classification (GTDB taxonomy): domain Bacteria; phylum Bacillota; class Clostridia; order Christensenellales; family Borkfalkiaceae; genus UBA10281. The sequence goes on along the minus strand of USHO01000031.1, from coordinate 80 downwards.
CTTAAAGGCATTACGGATTTACCCGTAATAATAGATCCGAGCCATGCGTCCGGCAGGAGCGAATTGGTAGCGCCGCTTGC
>USHO01000030.1 GCA_900554485.1 uncultured Eubacteriales bacterium | reverse complement strand
AAAGCGCAAATCACGGTACGCGCTATCAGTTCGGCGACGCCCGCGGCGAGAACGTAACCGGATTTTCCTATGCCCTGAACCGCGCTGCGCACGACTATTAAAAATCCGAGTACGCAGTACATGAAAAACGCAACGTAAACGTAGTCGTTACCGAAACGCACGGTGGCGTCGCTTATTTTGTCCGCGCTCATGAAAACGTATTGATATGCTCCGTTTATGCTTAACAAAAGCGCGGCTATAAGACAGAAAACATATATTATCAGCGTCATTACGAGAGATTGCAGCACGCCTTTGCGGATGTTTTCGCGATTGCCTTTCCCGTAATTCTGGGCGTTGAAACCGAGTATTGCCGCGCCGAGCCCGTTATAAAACGAAATCAGGAAATTGAACAGTTTGCTGCCTGCGCCGAAGCCGTTCTGCGCGGGTGTTCCGTCGACCATTATTCCGTCGGTTTTGACGTCGAATTTCACTATTACGCTCTGCATGACGATAACGCCTATCGCGAGAATGGAAAATTGCAGTCCGAGCGGCAACCCCTGTTTAAGGTGAGCCCACAGCGATTTGAACCCCGCTTTGAAATCCTCTTTTTTCAGTCTGAGCGGTTTGTATTTTATCACGGTATACGCAAAGCATCCGACCACGCTTAAAGCCTGCGTCAGAACCGTTGCGAGAGCCGCACCCGCCGGACCCATATTAAGGGCGGTGAGAAACAGCACGTCGAGCGCGACGTTGAGGGCGGTGGAAATTACCAGAAACAAAAGCGGAGTTACGGAATCTCCGTAAGAACGCAGTATTCCGCAGATGAAATTGTACCCCATCTGCGTTATGATCCCCGCGAAGATTATCAGGCAGTAGATATACGCCGATTCGTAGACGGTTTTGTTCGTCGGCGTCACGTTTATAAGACCGAGTAACCACGGCAGCAGGCATATCGACACTATAGTCAGAATCACCGATATTATTACCGAAAGGTATATCTGCGCTACGAACGATTGTCTTACGCCTTTTTCGTTGCCCGCTCCGACACGGTTGGCGGTTATAACCCCGAACCCCGCCGTACAGCCGAATGCGAATTGCAGGAATATAAACGTAAGCGGAAACGTATCGTTTACGCCTGCGACCTGTTCCGCCGAAAGTACCTGTCCGCAGATTATGGCGTCGGTAAGAACGTAAATCTGTTGCAGGAAGTACGACAGCATTATGGGCGCGCCGTACCTTAAAAGCACCTTCCACGGAGTACCCGTCGTAAGATCTACGGGACGGGTGAGTTTATTAAAAAATGCGCGTAAAGTCTTCATACGCGCATATTTTAATATTTGTTTCGGAATTTCGCAAGCGTTTGAAATAATTTTCTTAAATTATTTTACACAGTAAAGCGCGACGGCGACCGCGCCGGCGATCAGCGCGAAAAAGCCGATGACCGAGAATATTCCGACGAATACGTCGAGACCTTTCGGTACGTCCGATGTCTTTTCGGAAGGCTCGTATCCGGCTGATTTGCCTTTCTTTTTTGCCGCGCCTTTCGCAAGAAGCTTATCCAGAGTACCCGCCGCCGCTCTCGAAAACCCGAGATAGGCGTAAAGAATGAATAAATCAAGCGGCGCAAGCCCGATCCCCGCCGCGAGCAGCAATACGAAAAATCCTCCGATTCCGCTTGTTTTGAATAATTCGAATCCCCAGAATTCTATGCCGATCGAGCCTGCGGACATCAAAGCGAGAAATATTACAAGTAATATCCTCGATGCCGTTCCGCCCCTTTCGTATCTTCGGGCGTCGCCGAGGTGTCTGTCCGCAAAATCGAAAAGCCAGCTTAAAAATTTCATATTAGCCTCCTTTTATATCAATATATCATAATGAGAAATTAAAAGGCAAGTGTTTTTACTCTTTTTCTCCGAATTTTGAATACGAATTAACGATTTCAACACAAAACCGTCTGAATATGGTGCGTGAACACGGTTGCTATTTTTTTTGCTTTGTGCTAAAATATGCCCATAATGAATAATGCCGTGATTTACGATTTAGGAATAGATATAGGGTCAACTACCGCCAAAGCGGTGCTGACCGACGGGAACGCGCCCGTTTACGAAAGATACGAAAGGCATAATTCCGCCGTCCGCGAAAAGACCGTCGGAATACTCAGGGATATGCTTAAAGAAAAAGGCGACATATACGTCCGTGCCGCACTTTCGGGTTCGGCGGCTCTCGGATTGGCGTCGGAGGCGGACATTCCGTTCGTTCAGGAAGTATACGCCGAGGGCGAGGTCGTCAAATATAAAGAAAAGGGCGTGACGTGCGTCATAGAACTCGGCGGCGAAGACGCCAAGATGATTTTCGTCGACAAAAACGGCGGGCTTGACGAACGTATGAACGGAACGTGCGCCGGCGGGACGGGCGCATTCATCGATCAGATGGCGACGTTGCTTAACGTTACCGCGGGCGAATTCGACGAACTGTCGCTGCAAGCCGAAAAGGCGTATCCCATAGCGTCGCGTTGCGGAGTGTTCGCAAAATCGGATATTCAGCCGCTGCTAAATCAGGGCGCGAAAAAATCCGACGTGGCGGCAAGCGTTTACAAAGCCGTCGTCACGCAGACGATAGCAGGGCTTGCGAGAGGCAAAAAAATAGAGGGTAAAGTTCTCTTTCTCGGCGGTCCGCTCTATTATCTGAAAGGGCTGCAAAAGGCTTTTAAGGAGACGCTTAAACTCTCCGACGAAAACGCCGTGTTCCCCGATTATGCGAGATACGCAGTCGCGCTCGGCGCGTCGTATTACGCGGGGAAGACGGCAGACGCGATAAAATTGTCGGAACTCATCGCGAAAATAGAAAAATGCGGCGGCGGCACGCTCGGCGACGTCTATGCGCCGCTCTTCGCAAATAAGGAAGAATACGACGAGTTTATCCGCCGTCAGTCGCGCTATTCCGTCAGGAGGGGAGACATAAAGACTTATAACGGCAGAGTGTACGTCGGTATCGATTGCGGCAGTACCACCACAAAACTCTGCGCCGTCGGCGAAGACAAAGAACTTCTGTATTCGTATTACGGGGCGAATAAGGGCGACCCGCTTTCGGTCGTAAGGGAAAAATTACTCGAACTCTATACGCTTTTGCCGTCGGGCGCGAAAATCTGCGGCAGCGCGGTTACGGGGTACGGCGAAGAACTTATCAAAAACGCGTTTTCGGTCGACGTCGGCGTCGTCGAAACCATAGCGCATTATACCGCTGCAAAATATTTCTGCCCCGACGTAGAGTTCATTCTTGACATAGGCGGGCAGGATATAAAGTGTTTCAAGATACGCAACGGCGCAATCGATGCGGTCATGCTCAACGAGGCGTGTTCTTCGGGTTGCGGCTCGTTTCTTGAAACTTTCGCAAAGGCTCTCGGGTATACAGCGGAAGAATTTGCTAAGATAGGGCTTTTCGCCGCGCGCCCGGTCAATCTGGGCAGTCGTTGTACCGTATTCATGAACTCGTCAGTAAAACAGGCGCAGAAAGACGGCGCGACCGTGGGCGATATTTCGGCGGGACTTGCACTCAGCGTCGTGAAGAACGCTTTGTATAAAGTAATAAGGGTCAATTCGGCGGCGGAACTCGGCAAAAAGATAGTAGCGCAGGGCGGAACGTTTTATAACGACGCCGTGCTCAGGGCGTTTGAAAGAGAGGTCGGCGCGGAAGTAGTAAGACCCGACGTCGCCGGTCTTATGGGGGCGTACGGAGCGGCTCTCGGCGTTGTCGGAAGAACCGGAAGCGGACTTGCCGACAGAAACGCCCTTGAAAATTTCACGGTCGAAACCAAGGCGATCACCTGTAACGGCTGTACCAATCGTTGCAGACTTACGGTAAATAAATTTGCCTCGGGCAAGACGTACATATCGGGTAACAACTGCGATCGCCCGACGGGTAAAACGTCGTTATACGGCGATTATCCTGACGTATACGAATCTAAACGCAAATACCTTGCTCAACTTGCGGACGGGCAAAAAAAAGACGGCGGTTATAAAATGGGGTTGCCGCTCGGGTTGGGAACTTACGAACTCGCGCCGTTGTGGCAGGGGATATTCGACGAATTCGGTTTCGACGTTTCTCTTTCTCCGGCGTCCAGCAAGAAGATTTACGAACTCGGACAATTTACCATTCCGTCCGATACGGCGTGCTATCCTGCGAAACTCATGCACGGACACGTCATAAAACTTATAAACGACGGCGCGGACGGCGTGTTTTATCCGTGTCTGCCGTACAACGTCGACGAAAAAGCCGACAATCACTATAATTGCCCCGTCGTGGCGTATTATTCCGAACTGCTGAAAGGCAACGTCGAAGCTCTTAAAGAAGTCGACTTCTGGTATCCGTATCTTAACGTAAACGATAAAAAGCAACTCAAAAAGGAACTATACGAAGTCTTCGGCGAGAAATTCGGGCTTAAAAAACAGACGATTTCAAAAGCCGTCGACAGGGGATTCAGGCAACTTGCCGATTATCGCGCGTTCGTGAAAAGCGAGGGCGAAAAAGCCGTGGCGTTCGCGCGCGAAAGAGGGCTCAGGATACTCGTTCTCGCGGGGAGACCGTATCATATCGACGAAGAAATCTGCCACGGAATAGACAGACTCGCAAGGTCGCTGGGTTTCGTCGTGGTAAGCGAAGATTCCGTTTGCGACATGGCAAAAAGCAAAAACGCGGAAATAGACGTGCTTAACCAATGGACTTATCATTCGAGGTTGTACAAAGCGGCTTACTTCGCCGCCGAAAACAAAGACGTCGAACTGTGTCAGTTGGTGTCGTTCGGGTGCGGCGTAGACGCGATAACCACCGACGAAGTGCGCAGAATACTCGAAAACGCCGATAAGATTTATACTCAACTCAAAATCGACGAAATAACTAACCTCGGCAGCGTACGCATAAGACTCCGCAGTCTTCTGGGTGCGCTCGAAGAGAGGGAAGGTAAATTATGAAAAAACCACTCAATTATATTCCATTCACCAGGGAAATGAAAAAGACGTATAAAATACTCGTGCCGGAGATGTTGCCGATGCATTTCAAAATCATCGCGGAATATCTCAAATCGGTCGGGTATGACGTCGACGTATTGTCGTCCCACGGCAAAAAAATCGCCGAAACGGGATTGAAATATGTGCATAACGATACCTGCTATCCGGCGATACTCGTTATCGGTCAGTTCATAGACGCGCTCTTAAGCGGGAAATACGACGTGCATAAGACCGCGTTGATATATTTTCAGACGGGCGGCGGGTGCAGAGCGTCGAATTACATATCGCTGCTAAGAAAAGCGTTGAAAAAGGCGGGTCTTGGGTTTGTACCCGTCATATCCGTCAGTCTTAACGGGCTCGAAAAACACCCCGGGTTCAGATTGTCGCCGTCGTTCGCGGTCAAGATGTTCTATTGTATTTTTTACGGCGATTTGCTGTTGTCGCTTAAAAATCAGGTTGAACCTTACGAAACGAACGCGGGCGAGACCGAACGCGTGGCAAACGATATAACCGAGCGGCTCGGCAGAGAGGTCAAGACGATGAAACTCTCGTTTAAGACCGTCGAAAAACGCTGCGCCGAAATAATAGACGAATTCGGGAAAATCCCCGTAAGAAAAACGGATAAGGTGAGAGTCGGCGTCGTCGGAGAGATATACGTCAAATTTTCGGCTCTCGGCAATAACGGACTTGAAAAACTGCTTTTATCCGAGGGTGCGGAACCTGTCGTTCCGGGGCTTATGGATTTCTTCATCTATACCGTTTACGCCAAGATAACCGACTGTAAACTGTTCGGTCTCAACCGTAAACTTCTGCCCGTATTCACGATCTTGTATAAATTTCTGCTATCCAAGCAAAAGCGGTTTATCGACGTCATAAAACGCGACGGAAGGTTCGACGCTCCGACGTCGTTCGACGAAATAGTCGGGCTGGTCGACGGATATATAGATACGGGCGTAAAAATGGGCGAGGGGTGGTTGCTTACCGCCGAAATGCTCGAACTCAAAGAAAGAGGCGTGAAGAACATCGTGTGCGCTCAGCCGTTCGGATGTCTGCCGAATCATATCTGCGGTAAGGGAATGATGAAACCCCTAAAAGATCGCAACCCGGATATGAATATCGTCGCCGTCGACTACGACGCCGGTGCGTCCAAGGTAAATCAGGATAACAGAATAAAACTGATGCTTGCGCTTGCCCGCGACGGAGAAACCCGAACCGACGCCGTTTGATTTGTCGCCGATAAGTCGACAATATAAAGGAGAAATCGTATGAAGTATTTAATAATCTGTTCGCTGATATTCATTCTCGGCGGAACGCTGGGGTATCTTATAGAACTGATATTCAGGCGTATCGTTCATAAAAAATGGGTAAACCCCGGATTTTTGACGGGACCGTGTCTGCCGCTTTACGGCGTCGGTACGCTGTGTCTGTTTTTAATATCGTCGCTTGACTATTCTTTCATATCTTCGCCTGTATGGCGTGCGGTTTTCGTGATAGCGATAATCACCGCGGCGATGACGCTTGTCGAATACATTACCGGACTTATATTCATCAAGGGTATGAACATCAAACTGTGGGATTATTCCGACAGATGGGGAAATATTCAGGGCATAATCTGCCCGCTGTTCACTCTTTTCTGGGGTATCATAGGGGCGGTTTATTATCTTTTTCTGCACAAATTTTTCGTCGGAGCCGCCGAATGGCTCGGCGAAAATCCGTGGTTTTCGTTCGGCGTAGGTATATATCTGGGCATATTTATAGTGGACATATTCTATTCTTTCCGTGTCGTGGCTAAAATAAGGACGTGGGCAAAGGAAAAGAACGTCGTCGTCAGGTACGAGGCTTTCAAACTGTCCGCGGCGAAAAAAGCGCAGGAGATAAAGGAAAAATTCAACTTCTTCTTCGGATTGCACAATAAAAAGGATCTCAGCGGAGATCTTGAAAATTACGTCGGCGACGAACATAAAAAAGCCGACGCGTAATCGTAATTTATATTTGACATTTTTTGCCGAATACCGTAAAATGATAATACCGCCGACGGGTTTTCCCGCCGACGATAACGAGGTAATGATTTGGACGTTTTTTTGGTTGTATTAAGCGCGATAATCGGATATTTGCTGGGATCGATCAGCATGTCCGTATTGCTTTCTAAACTTGTATATAAGGGCGACGTGAGAAATTACGGAAGTCATAACGCCGGCGCGACGAATATGGCGCGCGTTTACGGGCTTATCGGCGGAATCGCCACGCTTGCGGGCGACTTTCTGAAAGCGATAGTAGCGATGCTTATTCCGCTGTTATTCAAACTGATATATAAAGACTTCGCCTATGCCGAACTCGCCTACGCCATTGCGGGTATGGGGTGTTTTCTCGGGCATGCTTTTCCGATATTTTTCGGTTTCAAAGGCGGTAAGGGGGTTACCGTCGGCGCAGCGATCGCGCTTATGACCGACTGGAAGGCGTTTCTGATAATTCTTGCCGTATTCGTGATTGCATTCATGATAAGCAAAATAGTGTCCGTTTCGTCGATTTCGGCGGCAGTCGCGCTGGTTGTTACGGGCGTGCTTTTCGCGGCGTTCGGCGTGCCGTCCGATTCCGTATTTTTCGGCGCGACGCCGTATACGTGGTATAAGGCGGGACTTGCCGTATTTGTCGGACTTGCCGTTGTTTTTCTGCACAGAACGAACATAAAGAGGTTGTTTAACGGCGAAGAAAAGAAATTCACTTATAAAAAACGCGCGGAAGTAAAAGAGGAACTTAAAAAAGGCGACGAAAACACTGCCGACAGCAGCGGAAATTGAAAAACCTTTTGTAAACGCTTGCCAAACGATTGACAAAGACAGATAAAAGATATATACTGATTAGGCTTTTAATGGGCAGTTCGCAAGGCGATGCCCGGTAAAACACTGTTGTGCGCCCGTCGGATAGTAAACATCGTTCTAACGAACCGAAGGCGAAAACAACTGAATAATCAATATGCACCATTAGCTCAACTGGATAGAGCGTCGGTCTACGGAACCGAAGGTTGGGGATTCGAACTCCTCATGGTGCACCAAATAACGCCTTACCCGATTTATCGGGTAAGGCGTTATTTGTGAATTGGCGAGAAATAAGGAATTCGAATTCGGGAGAAAACCGCCCGACGGGGCGTTTTGTTTGCGTGGCGGAATTGACAAAGGCGGAACATGCAACGCAAGTCTTACGACCTTAAAGTCCGTCAAGTGCGGGGTTTTTCGCTTTATGCGGGGTTATACCGTAATATTTTTTAAACAGCCTGTGAAAATGCGGAATGCTTTCTATTCCGATCTTATCGCAAATTTCCCGTATAGTGTAGTTCGTTACCGAGAGCAGATAATGCGAATAGTTGATTTTAAGTTCGTTGATTTTTTCGGTAAGCGTAACACCGTAATTGTCTTTGAATTTCTTGCTTACGTAAGACTTGTTGTATCCGAGATTGTCGTATATTTCGTCTATCGCGTTGAAATGTGCGAAACACGCCGTCAGAATCGTACCGCACTTAAACATAAATTCGTTATGATAGTCGGTTTTTTCCTCATAGGATATTATCGTATGGCTGAGCAGATTTACGACGATGCAATTATTATATTTTTCCATTTTTTCTATATTCTGAGAGGAAATGTAGGCCGAAGCGTTTTCCTCGAAGTTTTCTATGTCGCTTTTTGAAAATTTATATTTTATATAATGTTCCTTATTTAGTTTTTTCAATATATCCTTGTCGATAAAATTACTGCATTTTTCAAACAGGGCGGGCGAAATCATATTATCTCTGTGGAAGCATTTTTGTCCGGGGATCCTTTTAAATCCATGCGGAAAGAACGGCTCGATTATGACCGCGTCGCCTGTTTCCAACAGGTCTTCCGTTCCGTTTATTTTGTGGTAAATACTGCCTTCTTTAATATAAAAACATTCGTAAAATTCGTGTTGATGAACGTGTTCGTCGTTGTTTGAAGTGAGCGCCGTGCTGAAAGGCAAACCCGATAAATTCAGAGTCTCCATTTATGCTCCTTAAGGATTTTTTCGGTTTAAGTATATATCTTTTGTTTTTAATAGTCAATCAAAAAAACAAATAGAGAGTACTATTTAATAAAATGAGAATATTGAAGACGTTTAACAGTTATGTTAAAATATACTCGATAAAAAATAAAAATCAGAAAAGAGAGGAAAAAAGATGAAAAAGATTTTGATTCTTTTGATCACGTTCGTTTTTGCTTCGATAGCGATGGGCGTAGTTACCGGGTGCAATTCCGACGGCGGAGAAAGCACGCACGAACACAAGTATGCCGACGCGTATACCTGCCACGACAGAACGTGCATTGCAGAAGGTTGCGGACACGTAGAAAAGGCTACTACGGCGCATAAGTTTGCTGACGAATTCACTTGCCACGACAGAACCTGTACTGATTGCGGAGAGGTTGAAAAGGCTACTACGGCGCATAAGTTTGCGGATGAATTTACTTGCCACGACAGAACCTGTACGGACTGCGGGCAGGTCGAAAAGGCTACTACCGACCATTCTTGGGGAGAGTGGGTTACCGTTCGCGAGCCGAGTTGCACGGAAAAAGGCGTAAAAACGCGCGAATGCGAAAACTGCGGAGAGACGGAAATTGCCGATCTTCCTGCAAACGGACATAATTATGCGGACGAATTTACCTGCCACGACAGAACGTGTACCGTTGAAGACTGCGGACACGTAGAAAAGGCGACGACGGCGCATGATTTCGGCGAATGGCAAATCGTTAAAGAACCGACCTGTACCGAAGAGGGTTTAAGAGAAAGAATTTGCAGCGTATGCGGCGATAAGGAAAGCGAAAAACTCGCCACCGAACATTCCTTCGGCGACGACGGCGTTTGCACGAACTGCCACAAGAACATTAAAGAGTTTTTCATTACGACTAAGACCGTTGCCGCTAACGTTGCCGTAAATATCAAACAAGGTAAGTATAGCATATCTTCTGCCGACGCGGGTGCCGTATACGCGGTTATTCCCGGAAATATTCTCACCGAGTTGAAAAAAGCGGGCTATACAACTCTTTCGTTCACCGCGACTAATCCCGCTCCCGGGCTTGCGGATGACAACAGTAAGGTTAAACCTATAGCGGTTGCCGCAGACGATACCGCGAATCTTTGGAACACGAACACGGCTATAGCGTCTTACTCATGGAAAGAGTTCTGGGACGCCGATAACGCTAACCACCGCATTTATTTCACTATTGATCTTAACGAATATGCCGGGAGAGATATTTATATCTATACCGAACACGCAGACGTTTATCCTTTGGAACTCGTCGTTTCCGAATTTATTAAATTCGATTATGAAGACAGAAGCGAATGGTTGTTTGCTTCTGCGGGCGACAATGGCGAGGTAACCTATCTCGAAGGTAAAGGCTGGGTGATTAAGAATACGGGAACCGGCGGATGGTATTGCCAGATTTCTGGCAAAATAATGAAGCATTACATCGATCAGGGTTGCACGAGAATGGTTATAACTTACGTGAATAACCTTGAGGGCGAAGCGAATACCGATGAGGGCAGTTTTGTAAAAACCGCTTCGAGATTGATTCCCCTTAACGCGGCGGGCGGTAACGACTGGAAGTATCAGGACGCTTATACGCATCCCATCAACGCTCTTCCCGAAGGCAACGGCGGATATATGTTCACGGTCGATCTGACGGATACGACTCACGATTTCACAAAGGATAATTACTTTTTCTTCGAAAATGAGGATGCCGACACAAAAGCCGTTACTCGCGCTTATATTTCCGATATTTCCTTCCAAAAGGGCGAACCTGTAGTGCAGGAAGATAAGTCCGGCTGGATGCTTGGCAGCGCAAGCGATAACGGAGCCGTACGATATATTGAAGGAAAAGGCTGGGTAATGAGTCCGGTAAGCGGTTCGGGTGATTTCTGGTGTCTTATTTCGGGTTCGGTCATACAGAAAAAGATTGCCGAAGGGTATACGAAGATGACTATTGTCTATGCAAATAACCTTGAGGGCAGCGAAAATAAGGATACGGGTAACTTTGTCAATACCACGTCGAGATTGTACCCTTGTAAAGCGGGCGGCGGATATATTTCGGACTACGTAAGCGGCGCGATCAGTAGTTACTGCATAATAAACGCTGCGGGAAATTACGAACACGCTATTAGTCTGACCGACGAGAAAATTGATTTTACGAAAGATCAGTATGTATATTGCGTGGCTGCCGACAACAACGGAAAAGCCGTTACCCGCGGATACATCGCGGATATAGTATTCTCGAAATAATCCGAATAGAAATAAACAGGCTTATTTTTGCGATAAGCCTGTTTATCGGTAAAAACATTTAAAGGAAACGATATGAAAAAAACACTTATTTTAGCGACGTTTGCGTCCGCGTTGATTGTTTCCGCGTTCGGCGGAACGACGGCAGGCGCGGCAACTGCGAAAGCGGACGATTATAACGCTTATATCGTCGCTACGGGCGCGGAATGTCTGACCGAATATTACACGCAGATCGGCGACGGAAATGCGATAGTTACCTTCGATTTGCAGTGGAGAAGCGCAGGCGGATATTTCGGAGTCGTGGCGGGCGATTCGGAAAAACTCGGTAAACTGTCCGAAATGACCGATTATATGCTTTTCGGCGACGGGGTTGTTTCAAGCAAAACTTTGGACGACGAAACCGATATATTTGAGGCGGGATATACTTACCGCGTTAAGTTCGACGCGAAAAACGGCGCGTGGACGGTCGATAAAAAGGGCATTTGCGAAAGCGCGGACTTTTTTGCGAACGTTCTGACGGTTGCTAACTCTTTTACGTCGTCGAACACCGTAGGACTTGCCTGTTACGCGAAAGACGAGAAATCCGCTACGGCGGTTATAGACAATCTCGTTATAACCAACAACAGCGGAAAATACGAGTACGTCAGAAACGCATTTTCGGGGCTTAATACCATTAAAGACGGCAGAATGAAAATGCTTGCCACAAACGCTTTAAGCGGCGAAAAATCATCTCTCGGAAGTGCGTATATTCAGAGCAGTTGGCTGTGTAACGTTCGTTTTGTTGCGGAAAACGGCGAAATTATAAGCAGTCAGAAAGTTTCGGGATACGGAACGGCGAGTGCGCCAGTTGCGCCCGCAAAAGATGGTTATACTTTTAAATGCTGGAACAAAAGTACGACGGGCATAATTACGGATAGCGTGTTTTATCCGATTTACGAAGAAAAAATAACGGAACCCGACGATAGTTCTTCTTCGTCCGACAGTTCGGCGGAGGCGACGGATTCCGTGAGTTCGGCTACGACGTCGGGTTCGGAAAAGACTTCTTCCGGCGGTTGCGGCGGCAGCGTCGCTTCGGTTTCGATTATGTCGGTTGCGG